>CAMZBE010000008.1 GCA_947304475.1 uncultured Clostridia bacterium | reverse complement strand
TGCGGACGAGTATAAACAACTGAAAGAGAAGATCGAAGGGGAGCGGGAAGAGGAAAAACTGCTCCACCGGATCGACCGTCACGGCGGCGACGTCGTGGTGTCCCGCGAGGTACGCGAGGCGCGTAAGAGTGGGCTGAACGCCCTGCTGCTTATGATCCTTGCCTTCGCCGTCGCGGTCTTTTTGCCGATCCTCGGCGCGATCCTGTCGTGGAAACCCGGCGTACCGCTCTATCTCGCGCTTGCGGGCGTGGCGCTGGTCGCCGGCGGCGTTCTTGCCTTGATCTACCACAAACGCTTTACCGACGCGCGTGCGCTCGCGGACGAGTACGGCTTCCGTTCGGCGGCTGCCTTCGCCGCGTTCCTTGCCGGGAACACCGAGCGGCGGGCGGCGATCACCGAGCGCGAACAGGCGCTCCGTCACGCCGAGGACGTGGTTGACAGAACCAAGAAGACCTATCTCGCGACCTACTCGTCGCTCTCCGCGACGGCGGCGCGCTGGGGACGCACGCTTCCCGAAGCCGGGATCGGCTCCGCGATCGACAAGATGGTCGAGGAAATCGACGCGATCCTCTCTGCGCAGGCGGAATTCGCCGAACGCGAAAAGACGCTTGCCGCGGAACTCGCCGCCCTGCGCGGCAAACTGTCGGGTGAGAACGAGGAACACCTGCGCCATTCGCTCTCCCCCGAACTGCAGAATATGCTCTGCGATATGTCGTTTGAAGACCTGCTCGACGGGATCAAGGTACGCAACGAGAAGAAACAGGAACTCGAAAAGTACCGTCTCGACCTCGAGGACGAGATCGCGGGCCTCCGGCAGGGGGCGTCGAACCCCGTCGAAATCCGCGAGAAGATCGCGATTCTGCGCGAGCGGATCCGGGCGGCAAGCGAACTCAAACATGCGCTCGACCTGGCGTATTCCGCCGTTTCGGGCGCCGAGGGCAACCTGCGCCGCGAGATCACGCCGCGCCTGTCGGCTTACGCCGGACATCTGATGTCCGCGATGACCGACGGCAAGTACGGTCAACTCGGCGTCGACCAGGATCTGTTTTTGGATTTCGCCCGCGAAGAGGGCGACCGCTACTCCGCCGAGTACCTGTCGGGCGGTACGCGTGACCTTGCCTACATCGCCCTGCGGCTTGCGTATATCGACCTGCTCTATAAGAACGAGAAGCCGCCGCTCTGCTTCGACGAAAGTTTCGCGCACCAGGACAACTTCCGTGCGACCTGCACGATGCGCGCCCTGCGCGAACTGGCGGAGGACGGGGTGCAGAGCATGATCTTCACCTGCCGGAGCCGCGAGTCTACCATCGCGCGCGAAGTCGACCGGAAGTATCACCACATCAAGATCGAGAAACTCCGCGCCGACCAGGCGCTTGCCCAGATCGAAGCCGAACGCGCACGGAAGGAAGCCGAGGAGGAACGCCGTCGCGCCATGGCGGAGGCGGCGAGAGCGGCGGCAAGCAACCCGCAACCCGCCCCGCAGTCCGCACCGACGGTGCTTTTGCCGGGTATCGACTATCCCGAGACGGCGGAAGAACACCGCGCCGCCGAGGAAGCGCGTCTTGCCGAGGAAGCACGGCTGAACGAGGACGCGCGGCTCGCGGAAGAACGGCTTGCCGAAGAGAACGCGCGCCGTCTTGCGGGCGGCGACGAAGAGACGCTCTTTGACGAGGATCTCACCGCACAACCCGAGCCCGAAGAAAGCGAAAACGACCTCTTTGAAGGGGAGAATCCCGCGGACGGCGTGACCGAACCCGAAGAAGAGGAAGAACCCGGCGAAACGCCCGGCGGGGAACCCGATACCGTGATCGACGAAGAAATCGTCGAAGACGAGGAAAAGGAACCCGAGGAAACCGGGGCGGAACCGGAAGAAGAGGGTGAAGAGGAGCCCGAAGAGGAACTCGAGGAAGAGCCCGAAGAGGAGCCCGAAGAGGAGCCTGAAGAAGAGCCGGAACCCGAACCCGAGGAAGAGACCGCGGGCGAGGCGGGCGACCTGTTCGCTCCGTTTGATCTGACCATGCCCGAAGAGGACGCGGAAGAGGACGAAGAAGAGCCGGAAGAACCCGAAGAAGAACCCGAAGAAGAACCGGAAGAAGAGGTCGAGGAGGAACCCGGGGAAGAGCCCGCGGGCGAGGCGGGCGACCTGTTCGCTCCGTTTGATCTGACCGTGTCCGAAGAGGACGCGGAAGAGGTCGAAGAGGAACCCGAAGAGGAATCCGAGGAAGAGCCGGAAGAAGAGCCCGGAGAAGAGGCGGAACCCGAGCCCGAGGAAGAGCCTGCGGGGGACGCGGGCGACCTGTTTGCTCCGTTCGATCTGACCGCGCCCGAAGATGACGCGGAAGAGGACGAAGCGGAGCAGGAAGAACCTGAAGAAGAAATCGAAGAAGAGCCGGAAGAAGAGACCGAAGACGAACCGGAAAAGACCGAAGACGCCGCGATCGATGAGGAAGCCGAACGGCGGCGTCTCGAGGCGCTGGAAGCGGCGCGTATCGCCCGTGAAATGGACGAGGAAGAACGGCTGTTCGGGTTCGGACCGGCGAGACGGGACGACTAACCCGTATTCAAGAAAGAGGTGAACGAAATGGCGGAAGAAAAGCGTTCCGTCCGCATCCTGACCATCGGGAGTGCCAATATGGATATGGTGCTGCGCATGAAGCGGATCCCGACGGCGGGAGAGACCTTCGTCGACCGTGACGGCGGGCTCTCCTATATCCCGGGCGGGAAGGGCGCGAACTGCGCCGTCGCGGCGGCGAAAATGGGGGCTGTCTCCCAACTCTGCGCGCGGCTCGGCGCCGACGCGAACGGGAAATGCCTCTACGATACCTACGTCGAGGCGGGCGTCGATATTACGCACGTCAAGGTCGACAAGACCACGAATACCGGCATGGCGGCGATCTTCGTCGAGGCGAACGGGAACAACCGCATCGTCGTCTATCCCGGCGCGAACCAGACGCTGATCCCCGCGGACGCGCAGGAAGCGATCGCCGCCAAGCCCGACGCCGTTTGCCTGCAGTTCGAGACGCCCTTTGAGGTGACGCTCGAATGTGCCAAGATGGCGTCGGTGCGGGGGATCCCGGTGATCCTCGACGCCGCGCCCGCCAGTCGGGCGATCCCGCTCTCGGAGTTCCCCGAGGTCGAGATCTTTTCGCCGAATGAAATCGAGACCGAAATCTACACCGGCATCGCGCCGACCGGCATCGAGTCCTGTATGCGCGCCTGCATCGCCCTCTCCCGGCAGATCAAGGCGAAATACTACGTTCTGAAACTCGGAAGCCGCGGCGCATTCTACTTCGACGGGCGGCTCTGCAATATGATCCCCGCCTACCGCGTCGCGGCGGTCGACACCACCGCGGCGGGCGACGCCTTTACCGCTGCGCTCGCGGTCCGCTACTGCGAGACCGGGAACCTGGATACCGCGATCCGCTTCGCCTGTGCGGTCGGGGCGCTGACCGTTACCAAATGCGGCGCGTCGCGCTCGATCCCGACGAGGGAAGAGACAGAGGAGTTCATCGCGTCAAGTCCCGTCCTTTGAACCGTTTTAACGGATCCGAAGAAAGGAAACGAACGATATGATCGAGATCACCGAAGCGAACCTGTTTCAGTTTCCGTCGTCCGACGGACTGCACACCGTCACCGGCTACCGCTTTCCGGTCGCCAATCCGCGCGCGGTCGTCCAGATCTCGCACGGAATGATCGAACACGTGGGGCACTATACCGATCTGATCTCGCGTCTCAACGCCGCGGGGATCGCGGTCTATGCAAACGACCATCTCGGACACGGCAGGACTGCCAAACCCGAGGAGTACGGGATCTTCGGCAAGAAGGGCGCGCGGGAGTTCGTTTTGCAGGACCTTTATACCGTGACCGGGATCGCCAAGAGCGAGTATCCCGACCTGCCCTTCGTTCTGATCGGGCACAGCATGGGTTCGTTCCTCGCGCGCATCTACGCGTCGCGCTGGGGCGACGAACTCGACGGACTGGTGATCCTCGGGACCGCGGGACCGAACCCCGCGCTGCCCGTAGCCAAAGCCCTCGCTGCGCTCTCGGTCGGGCTGCTCGGTCCGGATCACCCGGGCAAGATCCTTACCAAACTTGCGTTCGGTTCGTACAACTCCCGCTACGAGAAGGGCGTGCCCGAGAAAGCGTGGATCACGAGTTCCGGGAACTGTTTTCCATGATCGGGGAGATCAGCCGGAAGAGTTGGGCGAAGAAACTGCCGAAAGGTCTGCCCATTCTGCTCGCGTCGGGGGATATGGATCCCGTCGGCGGCTGGGGGAAGGGCGTTGCGAAGGTTGCGAAGATGTTGGAAGACGCGGGGTGCGAGAAGATGACCTTCCGCCTCTATCCCGGGTTCCGGCACGAACTGCACAACGAGGTCGGGCGCGACGAATTCTACCACGATCTTCTCGAGTGGACGGAAGGACTGATCCCGTGAAAAAGATCGCCTTGGCGGTGGTCGGACCAACCGCCTCGGGCAAGAGCGCGCTTGCCGTAACGCTCGCCTTACGCTTCGGCGGTGAGATCGTCTCCTGCGACTCGATGCAGATCTATCGGGGCATGGATATCGGGACCGCCAAACCGACCGAAGACGAGCGAGCGCTGGTCCCCCATCACATGATCGACCTGCTCGATCCCGACCAACCCTATTCCGCCGCCGATTACGGCGAGAGGGCAGCGGACGTTGCAAACGGGATCCTGTCACACGGACGGATTCCCGTCTTCTGCGGCGGGACGGGACTGTATCTGACCGCCGCCCTGACCGGACGGCACGACGACGCGCCCCCTTCGGATCCCGCGCTGCGCGCGGACCTGCTGGCGCAGGGGAAAAGCGAAGAGGGACGCGCAAAACTCTATCGCGAACTTGCGGAGGTCGATCCCGCGTCCGCCGCCGCCACGCACCAAAACAACCTGCGCCGCGTGGTGCGCGCGCTCGAGATCTACCGCCTGACCGGAAAGACCAAAAGCGCCTTCGATAACGAAAGCCGCAGTCGCACCCCGCTCTTTGACTGTCTGATCCTCGGGCTGGACTTTCCGGACCGGAAGACGCTCTACCGGCGGATCGACAGCCGGGTGGACCGGATGATGGAAGACGGGCTGTACCGGGAGGCGAGCCGGCTTTGGGAGCGCGGGTTCCTGTCTTCCGGAACGACGGCGGGGCAGGCGATCGGGTATCGCCAGTTTTTGCCCTGCTTTACGGGGGAGAAAACCCCCGAAGAGGCGGCGGAAGAGATCAAACTCGCCACCCGCCGCTACGCCAAGCGTCAGTTGACGTGGTTCCGGGCGCAGCCCGGGATCGTCTGGCTCGACGCCGGGGCGCACGACCTCGCCGAACGCGCGACAGCGACCGCTTCGGCGTGGCTTAACGAACGATCCTATTTTGTGAGAGGACAATAATAACCGATGAACGCACAAGAACTGAAAGCAAAACTCGAAGGGGGCGCGCTTCAGCGGCACGCCGACCTGTACCGTGATATCACCGCCCAGACGGCGCGCTATATCAAGGCGATCGACCGCTTCACCGAACTGTTCGGCGAACGCGAGGACGTCTGCCTGTTCTCGGTCCCCGGACGGAGCGAGATCTCGGGCAACCACACCGACCACAACCGCGGCTGCGTGCTGGCGGGGGCGATCGACCGCGACATCATCGCCGTCGCGGCGAAGACCGACGACGGGGAGATCCGGCTGATCAGCGAGGGCTATCCCGAGGACCGGATCAAACTCTCCGAGACCGTTGATCCCGCTTCGCAGCCCGACTACACGAGCGCGGCTCTGATCGCCGGCATGGTCGACGGGTTCCGGAAACGGGGGCTTCCCGTTGGGGGTTTCGTTGCCTACACCGTGACCGAGGTGCTGAAGGGTTCGGGGATCTCGTCCTCGGCGGCGTTCGAAGTGATGGTGGGGAATATCTTGAACCACCTCTACGGAGAGGGCAAGTGCGACAACGCCGAGATCGCAAAGATCGCGCAGTATTCCGAGAACGTCTGGTTCGGGAAACCGAGCGGACTGATGGATCAGACGGCGTGCGCCGTCGGCGGCTTCGTCTTCATCGACTTCGAGGATCCCGCCGCTCCCGTGATCAAACCCATCCCCTTCTCGCTCTCCGACGCGGGCTACGACCTGATGATCGTCAACACCGGCGGCAATCACGCCGATCTGAACGCCGACTACGCCTCGATCCCCGCCGAAATGAAGGCGATCGCCGCCTACTTCGGGCGCGACGTCCTGCGCGGGATTACCGAGAGCGAACTGATCGCCAACGCCCCGCTGCTCCGGCGTACGGCGGGCGACCGGGCGCTGCTCCGCGCCCTGCACTTCGTCCGCGAGAACGAGCGCGTACTCGCCCAGGCGGCGGCGCTCGAAAAGGGCGATCTTCCCGCCTTCCTCGACGGGGTGAACGCCTCGGGGCGGTCGAGTTTCATGTACCTGCAGAACGTCTATACCAACGCAAACGTCGCCGAACAGGGACTTTCGCTCGCGCTCGCCGTGACCGACGGACTGCTCACGGGCAAGGGCTGCGCCTTCCGGGTGCACGGCGGCGGCTTTGCCGGGACCATTCAGGCGTTCGTGAAAAGAGAACTCTCCACGGGTTATACCGAGGTACTCGACTCGGTCTTCGGCGCGGGCAGCGTGATGCGGCTTTCGATCCGTCCGCGCGGCGCCGTGAAGATCGAACTTTAAGGTCCGTTTTATTTCCCCTTGCCTGCGCTATACTGTAGGCGTAAAACAAAATACAAGGAGACGAAAAACCATGGCAGCAAAGAAAACGGCAGTAAAGAACGAGCCGGCGGCGGTCGGCGATAAGAAGGCGGCGCTTGAGACCGTCATTTCGAGAATTGAGCGCGATTGCGGCAAGGGATCGATCATGCGGCTCGGCGAGGTCAGCAACATGAACGTCGAGGCGGTCTCGACGGGAAGTCTGTCGCTCGACCTGGCGCTCGGCGTCGGGGGGATCCCGAAGGGACGGATCACCGAGATCTACGGGCCGGAGAGTTCCGGTAAGACCACCGTGGCGCTCCACGTCGTGGCGGAAGTGCAGAAGGCGGGCGGCGAAGCGGCGTTCATCGACGCCGAACACGCGCTGGATCCCGTGTACGCCAAACACCTCGGCGTCGATACCAACAACCTCCTGATTTCGCAGCCCGACTGCGGCGAGCAGGCGCTCGAGATCGCCGAGGCGCTGGTCAATTCGGGCGCGATCGACATTATCGTGGTCGACTCGGTGGCGGCGCTGGTGCCGAAGCAGGAGATCGACGGCGAGATGGGCGCGTCCCACGTCGGCGTGCAGGCGCGGCTGATGAGCCAGGCGATGCGCAAACTGTCGGGCGCGATCGCCAAATCCAACTGCATCGTCATCTTCATCAACCAGTTGCGCGAGAAGGTCGGCGTGATGTACGGGAACCCCGAGGTCACGACCGGCGGTAAGGCGCTGAAATACTACGCGTCGGTGCGTATTGATATCCGCAAGACCGAGTCGCTGAAAAACGGCGCCGAAGTCTACGGCAACCGCGTGAAGTGCAAGGTCGTGAAGAACAAGGTCGCGCCCCCCTTCAAGATCGCGGAATTCGACATCCTCTACGGTAAGGGGATCTCGAAGGGCAGCGAGGCGCTGGATCTCGCGGTCGGGTACGGCATCATCGAGAAGAGCGGCTCGTGGTTCTCGTTTGAGGGACAGCGGATCGGACAGGGTAAGGACAACGCCCGGATTTACCTCGAGAGCGAACCCGACGTTTTGAAACGCGTGCAGGACGCCGTGCGCGCCGCCGCCGCGAAGTCGGATCCCGAAGAGGAGTTCGACGCGGGTGAAGAAGAGTTCGATCTCCGCGACTTTGAAGTGGCGGACGAGAACAACTGACCGTGAAAGAGATCGGTTCGGGAGTGGTCTCCGCCGCAAAACGGGCGGGGAAGGACGCCTTTTCTCTGACGGTCGCCCTCGACGGGGGCGGAGAGGTCAACCTTTCCGTCCCTGCCTCTCTTTACGAGCGGTTGGGTGCGCCCGGCGTCGGGACGTCGCTGTCGGATACGGTGCTCCCGGAACTCCTTCACGCGTCCGAATACCGGCTTGCCTGCCGCCACGCGATCCGCATCCTCGAATACGGGGACAACAACGCCCGCACCCTGCGCGACAAGTTGATCCGGAAGGGGGTTTCGCGCGAAATCGCCGCGGAAGCCGTTGAAAGGATGGTCGCGCTCGGGTATATCCGCGAGGGGGAACAGGCGCGGCGGCTCGCCGTCGGGTACGCGCGCCGGAACCTGTGGGGGGAACGAAAGATCGTCTCGGCGCTAATCGCCAAGGGATACGCCCGGGCGGACGCCGACGCCGCCGTGAAAGACGCCGTCGACACGGGGGAGATCGATTTTGCCGAGATCAAAAAGGCTTTGATCAAGCGCTGCCGCTCCCGCGGGCTTGACGACGATAAGATCCGCGCCGCGCTCTGGCGATACGGCTTCGGCGGCGAAAACTGACGATACGAAAATATCCGAAAGAAAGAAGAACGGATGAAAAAACTGTTTCTTTTGCTGTTTACGATGATGAAGATCGGGCTCTTCACGTTCGGCGGGGGATACGCCATGATCTCCCTGCTCGAAAACGAGTTCGTTTCCAGGCGGAAATGGCTCGATACGGAAGAGTTTCTCGACATGGTCGCGATCGCGGAATCGACGCCGGGACCGATCGCGATCAACGGGGCGACCTATATCGGCTATCGCGTCGCGCGGCTTCCCGGGGCGATCCTCGGGACGGTGGGCGTCGTGACGCCGTCGTTTGTCATCATCTATCTGATCTCGCTTTTCTTCGAGCGTTTTCTGTCGGTTCCGTGGGTGGCTTCGGCGTTCCGGGGGGTTCAGGTCGCGGTCGTGTTCCTGATTTTTGCCGCCGCCCTGCGCCTTTTCAAAAAACTGTCGAAAACGCCGTTTGCCGTCACCGTGTTCGTTGCGGTCACGCTTGCAGCGGTCGCCCTTTCGCTTTTTGCGATCCGGTTCTCGTCGGTCTGGTTCGTTCTGATCGGCGCCGCGCTCGGGCTGTTCGCGTATCTGTTCGCTCTGCTGCACCGCGATAAGGACGGCGACCGGGAGACCGGGGAGACCAAAGACGCCGGGGAGACCGGGGAAGGAGGGGCGCCGTGATCTATCTTCGCCTGTTTCTGACCTTTCTCAAGATCGGTGCGGTCGCCTTCGGCGGCGGGTACGCCATGATCCCCCTGATGCGCGACGAATGCCTTGCAAACGGGTGGCTGTCCGACGAGCAACTGCTCGATTTCATCGCCGTTTCGGAGTCTACCCCCGGTCCCGTCGCCGTCAATATGGCGACCTTCGTCGGTTCCTCGCAGGCGGGGATCCTCGGGGCGCTGCTGGCGACGGTCGGCGTGATCCTGCCGGCGTTTATCGTGACGGTTCTGCTCGTGGCGGTGCTCGGCAAACTGCTCTCCTACCGGGGAACCCGCGCGGTTCTGTCGGGGGTGCGTTCCGCCGTGGTCGCCCTGATCCTTTCCGCCGCGGTGATCATGTTTCTCTCCCTGTTTATCGGGATCGGCAAGATCGGGGATGCGGCGACCTTCTCGCTCCCCTCGGTTCTGCTCTTCTGCTTTTTAATCCTCGTCGCGTGGCTCTACCGCCGCGTTCGGAAAAAGAGTATCTCGCCCATCTTCCTGATCCTGCTTTCGGGGGTTGCGGGCGTGATCCTGTTCCGCTGAACCGACCGAATAAGAACGCTCCCCCGGCGGATTGCCGGGGGAGCGTTTTCTTGCGTTCGGAGGTTCAGAACACAACGGTTTCGCCGGGCATGACGCGGTAGGTCTGCTTGCCGTAGACGAACCAGAGTTCGGTGAAGGTCGGGTTGTAGACGCGGTCGAGGTCGGCGCTCCACACGAGGCGGTTGTACGCCTCGGTATATTCGTAGATCTCCATATTGGTCGCGTACCAGATCAGGTCGCCGTGTCCGCTCATCTTCTCGGCGAACCGTTCGATCACGTCCCAGTTGTTCTCGTTGTCGAACTCGTAACTGTGCCCCCAGACGTAGAAGAGTTGCGGGGCGCGCGGTTTATCGACCGAAAGAAATCTGTCCCCCAGTTCCTGGAGGCGCGGGTTGCCGTGGTGGCAGGTCGCGGGCAGTTCCAGCCAGTCCTTCGGCATCGAGAACTTTTCGGTCGAGACCGTCGTGCGGCAGTAGACGATCCCCGCCGCCTTCAGGGCGTTCTTGCAGCGTTCGCCGGTCACGCCGTAGGGCGCCGCCGAGCCGCGGATGATCCGGTGAAAGATCCGCTCGAGATCGAAGCGGTCGCGGAGGATATCGTAGGTCGCCGACGCGTCGGGAAGTTGATCCCAGAAGGGGTGGATCGCGCCGTGGACGGCTACCTCCATTCCTTCGTAGGTTTCGACCGCTTCCTTCGCCGAGAGCCGCGTGCCGTTGCGGGGGAGCGACGGATCGTCGGGCGAGAACTCGGCGGAGTTGATATTGAAGGTCGCCTTCAGCCCGTATTTTCTGAAGATCGAAACAAGGCGTTTGTCGGGCGAAACGCCGTCGTCGTAGGAGAAGGTCAGAGCGCGGTCGAGACCGCCGGGAAAACGCATGAAGAGGGGCTTTTTCATTTTGTGATCTCCTTATAATTCTTATTGTCGCGGCAGCGGTTCGCGCAGCCGGCGCGTATAGGCGGAAAATGCGGACGGGATCGCGTAACGCGAGAGCAGATCTTCGGTCTCGGGCATCACGAAGCCGTCTGGCAGGGGCAGATCGGGTTCGCCGACCAGGATAAGATAGCCGGTCATCTGCCACTCGATATGGGTGAACAGGTGCTTCGAGGGCTCCAGGGGGACGACGCGAAGCGGCTCCAGTCCGAAGGCGCGTACCGCGTCGAGCGCCTCTTTTTCCGAAAACCCCCCGGAAAAATTCGGGAACTCCCACAGTCCGGCGAGAAGACCGCGTGCGGGACGCTTGTGCAGAAGGGTGCGCGTCCCAGAGCGAACCACCAGTACGGTGCGGCGGTCGCGTTTGCGTTCGGCTTTCTTCCCGCGTACCGGGAGCGTTCCGGCGATCCTCTTTTCGTACCCTTGGCAGAGGGCGCGGACGGGGCAGAGATCGCACTTCGGGGGACGGTTGGGAAGACAGATCAGCGCCCCCAGTTCGATCAGTCCCTGCCCGAAGTCGCCCGGAGCGTCATCCGGTACCAGAGACGAGACCAGAGCCGTCAGCCTGTTTTTGACGGCGGGCAGGAGAACGTCGCCGGTCTCCGCCGTGATCCGCGCCGTCACCCGCAGAACGTTGCCGTCCACCGCGGCGACCGGTTCCCCGTAGGCGAACGCGGCGACAGCCCCCGCGGTGTAGGGACCGATCCCGGGAAGCGAGAGCAGGTCGGAATACGACGAAGGGATCACGCCGCCGAAGCGGTCGACGATCTCGCGGGCGCATTTTTTGAGGTTGCGCGCCCGGCTGTAATACCCGAGCCCTTCCCACGCTTTGTAAAGCAGATCGTCGTCGGCGCAGGCGAGTGCGGCGACGTCGGGAAAGAGCGAAAGAAAACGGTCGAAATAGGGTTTGACCGCCTCCACCCGCGTCTGCTGAAGCATGATCTCGGAGATCAGCGTCCGGTACGGGCTGACCGTTTCCCGCCAGGGAAGGCGGCGCCGGTTCTTCCGGTACCAGTCGACGATCAGGGCGGGAAGCGACGCGAAAATGGCAGGGGGGCGATCGGAAAAATCTCCGGCGTTCCCGCGGTTTCGGTCGGACATATCAGTCGATCGTGACGGTCTTGATCCCCACGCGGACGCGGGGCTCGTCGCGGAAACCGGTCGGCGTCGCGGCGATCTCGTCCACGGTATCCATACCCTCGACCACGCGACCGAACGCGGCGTAGGCACCGTCGAGATGCGGCGCGTCGGCGTGCATGATGAAGAACTGGCTGGACGCGGAGTTCGGATCGTACGCGCGCGCCATCGAGATTACGCCGCGCTTATGTTTGAGCGTATTCTGCGGGAAGCCGTTCTGCGCGAATTCGCCGGGAATCTTCTCCTTTGAGCCGCCGGTTCCGTTACCCGACGGATCGCCGCCCTGGATCATGAAACCGGGAATGATCCGGTGAAAGGTCAAGCCGTCGTAAAAGCCCTCTTTCACGAGTTTCTCGAAGTTGGCGACGGTCTTGGGCGCGTATTCGGGAAGGAGTTCGATCTTGATCTGCTTTCCGTTTTCCATTGTGATCGTGACCATGGTTTTCTTCCTTTTCTTTTTTATCGCCCCGCCCGCGTTTCATACGGCGGGCGGCGGCGGGATATACTGAAAGAGGCGCAGGGGAAAGGGGGACGGTATGACGGAGGGGAGTATCAGACGTTACGGACGGACGGCGGCGATCGGCGGGGTGATCGCGCTCTCTCTTGCCGTTCTGCACTTTTTCGGGGCGCGGCTGCTGTCGGCGTTGCTGCCCTTCGGCTTCGCGTATCTGATCGCCCGTGCGACGAGACCGCCCGCGCGCTTCCTTGCTTTGAAGACGCGGCTGCCGCTCCGGGCGTGGTCGGTGGTCCTGACGCTGCTGCTCTTTTTCCTGATCGGCGGCGGGGCGTTCTGGATGGTCCGACAACTCTTTTTCGAGTGCGGGGAGATCGTATCGGGCGTGCTCTCGGATCCCGGACTGCCGTCGAAGATCGCCGGGGCGGTCG
>CAMZBE010000007.1 GCA_947304475.1 uncultured Clostridia bacterium | reverse complement strand
TCCCGGAACGCACGCCGTAAAGACCGTCCGCGCCCGGCAGAGAGGTGATCTCCCCCTCCCCGTGATACGGGACGAGATACACGGCGTCGCCGACCTTGTAGGGGCGCGGCGGAACGTATTCCTCGTCAAGCGAATAGTTTCCCGAGAAGGACGAATAGACGTCGTCGCTTCTTTTCAGCGCGTCGCGCACCGCGGCTCTGGCTTCCGCAAGTTCGCGGGCGAACTGTCCGCTCTCCTGTTTCTTCCGGATCTCTTCGAGTTGTTTGAAAACGAACTCGCTGTTCGCGCGCGCAGAGTCGATCATCTGTCTTGCGCGTTCACGTTCCTTTTCGATCTCTTTTTCGGAACCGGCGATCTTCTCCTGCAGGCGTTTTTCCGCGTCCTGCTTGAAGCGTTCGTATTCAAGGCGAAGCCGTTCGGTCTCTTCCCGGTTGCGCTCCATCGCGATCCGGTCGGTCTCAAGCCGTTCGATCACGTTTTCAAAGCGGCGGTTCTCGCCCGAGACGCGCTCCTTCGCTTCGCATACGACGGACGCGGGCAATCCGAGCCGTTCGGAGATGGCGAAAGCGTTGGATTTTCCCGGCGTCCCGACGATCAGTTTATAGGTCGGGCGAAGCGTGTCGACGTCGAATTCGCACGAAGCGTTCATCACGCCCGGCGTATCGAGCGCGTACGCCTTCAGTTCGGCGTAGTGGGTGGTCGCCCCGATCTTCGCCCCTTGGCGTCTGACCTCTTCGAGGATCGAAACGGCGAGCGCCGCGCCCTCGATCGGATCGGTCCCGGCGCCGAGTTCGTCGAAAAGAACAAGCGTCCCCTCACCGACCTTGCCGAGAATATCCACGATATTGACCATGTGCGACGAGAAGGTCGAGAGCGACTGTTCGATGCTCTGTTCGTCTCCGATATCCGCCAGAACGTCCGAGAAAACGCCGATCCTGGAGTTCT
The DNA here is from genome assembly GCA_947304475.1 of uncultured Clostridia bacterium. GTDB lineage: Bacteria > Bacillota > Clostridia > Oscillospirales > CAG-272 > UBA1740. The sequence goes on along the minus strand of CAMZBE010000007.1, from coordinate 13,054 downwards.
CTTCCGCCGGGATCTGCAATCCCGCCTGCGCCATCATAACGAACAGCCCGAGCGTCTTCAGCGTCACGGTCTTACCGCCCGTATTCGGACCGGTAATGATCAGCGTGTCGTAATCTTCGCCGAGCGAAACGTCGATCGGGACGACCTTGTTCGCGTCGATCAGGGGGTGGCGAGCGCGTTTGAGGTCGATTAAGGGACGGTCGGAAACGGTCGGCTGATTTGCCTTCATTTTGTCGGCAAGCGAGCCCTCGGCAAAATAGAACGCCAGTTCCGTGATCGTGTGATAGTCGAGGCGGATGATCCCCGACTGTTCGGAGACGGCGGCGGAGAGTTCGGCGAGGATCCTTTCGATCTCGCGGTCCTCGCGCGACTGCAGCGTCCGGAGTTCGTTGTTCGCCTCGATCACCGCCATCGGTTCGATGAAAAGCGTCGCGCCCGACGACGAGGTATCGTGGACCAGTCCCTTGACGTCGTTCTTATTCTCCGCCTTCACCGGGATCACGTAACGCCCGTTGCGGACGGTCACGACGTTGTCCTGCAAGTAGCCGGCGCGCGTGCTGCCCGTATAACTCTGCAGAATATCCTTGATCTTGTTGTTGGTCTGCCGGATCTTACGGCGGATGTCGGCGAGCGCGGGGCTTGCCTCGTCCGCGATCAAATCTTCTGCCTGGATCGCGCGGTCGATCGCACTCTCAAGCGGACGCTCGGTCTGCAAACGCGAAAAATGTTCGTCGAGCGCGGTGTCGAAGGGATGGTCGGAGTTGTGGTAATCGAGAATCCCGCGCGCCGAATGGAGCAGCGCCGAAATATGCAACAGTTCCCCTGTCGAGAGGGTTGCACCTTTATCGGCGCGGTCGGTCGCGGAAAGCACGTCCTCGGGAGCGGTAAACGGCGGATACCCTTTCGATCCGATCAGGCGGCGAGCGGCGGCGCAACGTTCCTGCCGCCGTTTGACGAGGTCGGGATCGTCGGTAGGCAAAAGAGAAAGTGCCATCGCGCGCGCGCCGTCGGTCGCACAGCATTCGGCAAGCGCCGCGATGATCTTATCGTATTCAAGTGTCGCAAGTGTCTTCTGACTGAACGCCATTCTGTACGGCTCCTTCGCCGGTTTAGCCGGATACTCCCTTATAGAATTTGAGGGTGTCGAACCCGCGTCCGAGGTGATGCAGCAGATACTGTTCCGCCGCAACCGAAAGTGCCTCTTCGTCGGCGTCGGACACGCGGAAGGAAAAGATGCGTTCGATCGGGCACTCCATCACGTAGCGGAGGGCAGCGCGGACGCCGGGCGAGAGGATCAGGACGGGTCTGCGTTCCTCTTCCCCCTCGGTGATGACCATGCCTTCCTGACGCACCGACGCGGCGTATTCGCGGCAATCCTTACAGGTGCAGGTCCCGCCGAGCACGTCGAGATAGAGTTCCCCTTCGTCGTTTCCGCACTCCGAGCAACCCGAGAGATCGGGCATAAACCCGAGCGCCGCGGCGCAGCGCATCTCAAAGCAGAGTTTGATCTTGGCTTCGGGCGCAAGATCCTTTTCGAGCGCATAAAGGCAATTCAGGATCAGGCGCAGAAGCGAAACGTCGGGATCGGTCGTTCCCGCCTCGGAGAGAACGTCGCAGAAATACGAGCCGAGCGCGGTCTTGGTGATCGAAGCGCGAAGCCCGAAGAAGTTGTTTTCGAGTTCGACCTCGCGCACCCAGAACTTGTCCCCTTTCTGATAGAGGACGTAGTTCCCGTAACAGAACAGTTGCGCCGCCGCCATATACCGGCTTTTCAGCGAACGGCTGTTGTTCGCGTAAGCCGAAACGATGCCGAAACGGTCGGAGTAAAGGCGGATCAGGCGGTCGGATTCCGAAAGGTCGGTCGTCCGTATGACGAGCGCCTTGACTTCGGTCAGCGTCATTGTCCGTCTTCCTTATATCCAAAGTTGGAGAGCAGCGAAGAGCGGTCGCGCAAGTTCTCCTTGACCTTCACCCACAAATCGAGAAACACCTTCACGCCGAGAAACCGTTCAAGGTCTTCCCGCGCGTGGGAACCGACCGTCTTCAAGGTCGCGCCGTTCTTTCCGATGATGATGCCTTTGTGGCTCTGCTTTTCGCAAAAGATCTCCGCGCGGATCCTGACGATATCTTTCTTTTCGGAGAATTCCTCGATGGTGACGGCGATCCCGTGCAGGATCTCCTCTTCCAGCGTGCGAAGCAATTTTTCCCGAATGATCTCGGCGGCGATCTGCCGTTCCGGCATATCGGTGATCTCATCCTCCGGGAAAAACCAGACGCTCTCGGTAAGATACCGTTCGCATTCCGAGAGAACGGCGTCGATCCCGCGCTTGTTCTTCGCCGAGATCGGGATCACGGCGTCGAAATCGTGACGGGCGGCGTACGCCTCGATGGTCTTCGCGATCTCGGGCGCGTTGACGGTGTCTTCCTTATTGATCACGAGGATCGACGGGGTTTGGGAACCCTCGATCCGGCGAATGATCTCGTCTTCGATCTCCCCGACGGCGCCACGCGGCTCGACGACCAGGATCGCGGCGTCGGAATCCCCGAGCGCGCCGGTCGCGGTTTTGACCATATAATCCCCGAGTTTGGTCCGGGGACGGTGTACGCCGGGCGTATCGAGAAAGACGAACTGATCTTCCCCAACCGTATGGATCCCCGTAATGCGGTTGCGCGTCGTCTGCGGGCGTTTCGACGTGATGGCGATCTTCTCCCCGAGGATCGCGTTCAGAAGAGTGGATTTCCCCACGTTCGGACGCCCGACGATAGCAATAAACGCCGTTCTTTTCATCGTTTCCCTTTCTTGCTGCTCGTCACGCGTCCCATTCGCCCGAACGGATCGCGTCGACGATTTCCTTCTGACGCGAGAACATCTCGTCCTCGTCCGTCTGCGACGTCTCATGATCGTACCCGAGAAGATGGAGCGTCGAATGAACGGAGAGGAACGAGACCTCTTCTTCAAGCGTGTTTCCGATCTTCCCGCCCTGTTCTTCGGCACGTTCGAGCGAGATCACGATATCGCCGAGCAGAACCGGCGTATCGGGCGTCGAATACGCCTCTCCCTTCTCGTAGATCGGGAAGGAGAGAACGTCGGTCGGCGCGTCCTTTTTGCGGTACTCGGCGTTCAACGTGCGGATGTGCGCGTCGTCGCAGAACGTGACCGAAACTTCCGCGTCGCGGAAGAACTCCTCGTGTTTCAAGGTAGCGACGATCGCCGTCCGGACGGCGCTTTTCAGGGCAAATCCGACGTTGAGGGGAATATTGACGGCTGAAAAATCAACGTGCAGCGAAGGTCCCTCGGGACGGTAGTGAACGGTCTTTTTCATCATTTCTTATTTTCGGAGAACCGGCGGGCGGAAAAAGTCCGCGGTCCCTCGTTCTTCCTTTCGCGTTCGTAACGGTCGTACGCCGTAATGATCTTCTGCACGAGCGGATGACGGACAACGTCGCGCTCGGTGAACTGATGCACCGCGATCCCCTCAATCCCCTTCAGGATCCTGGTCGCGACGGCAAGTCCGCTCTTCTTTCCGAAGGGCAGGTCGGTCTGGCTCGGATCTCCCGTGACCACGATGCGCGAGTTGTTGCCAAGCCGCGTCAAGAACATCTTCATCTGCTCCGCCGTCGTGTTCTGCGCCTCGTCCAGAATAATGAACGAATCGTCAAGCGTCCGTCCGCGCATATAGGCGAGCGGCGCGATCTCGATCGTATTGCGTTCGAGATGCCGCTGATAGTTCTCAGCGCCGAACATATCGTGGAGCGAATCGTAGAGCGGACGGAGATAAGGATCGATCTTGCTCTGCAGATCCCCCGGTAGAAAACCGAGTTTCTCGCCCGCCTCGACGGCGGGACGCGTCAGGATGATGCGCGACACTTTCTTGTTGCGGAGCGCCTCGACCGCCATCGCGACGGCAAGAAAGGTCTTGCCCGTTCCGGCGGGACCGACGCCGATCGTCACGGTGTTCTTTTTGATCGCGTCAACGTATTTCTTCTGCCCGACGGTCTTCGGACGGATGGGTTTCCCCTTCATGGTCACGCAGATCACGTCGGAAAGCGATCCGAGATCCTCCGCCTCTCCGCTCTCGACCGACGAAATGACGTAGGTGACGCTCCCCTCGGAGAGCGTATCTCCGTCCGCCGTCATTCTTTTCAGATATTCAAGCGTTTCGGCGGCGAGCCGTACGCCTTCTGGATCCGATCCCGAAACGAGGATCGCGTCGCCGATACCGTTTCGGTTCGCCCCCTTATTCGCGATCCGGACGCCGAATCTGGCTTCGATCGCCTTGACGTTCTCGTCACAGGTACCGAAAATGACCGAGGTGACTGCCTCGGATGACGTGGTGACGATTTTTTCGGGCATAGTCGCTCCTATCTTTTTTTATAATATTCCACTATTTATTGTACTCGTTCCCGACGGTAAATGCAAGGGGTTTCGCGATATTTATCAAATATTCGGTCTTTGCCGTCGCAGTATATCCGCCGTCGGAAAAGCCGCCCGTTATCTCCTGACGGATCAGTTCACCCTCCGCCAACGCCTCCCGAACCGTCCACCGCAAGCGGTAAAGGGCGTTTTGCGCCGCTTCCGCCTCCGTCAGTTCCTTCGTCAGGGGAACCGTTTCGTGCCTATACCCGACGCGAATCGTAAAAGGCAGCACGATCCCGCCGGGAAGCGTCAGTTCTTTTTCGGATGCGCTGTCCCCGCCAGCACCGAAGGAGAACAACTCTTCGCCGAACAGACGCAAGGAAACCGAAACCGCTTTCTTTTCCGCAACCGTGTTCGTCGTAACGGTTTTCGGAGCGGTTACCGTGAATTCCCGCGTTACGTTCGCCGTCACTCTCCCGTTTGCCCGGACTGCTCCCCCGCCCGTCACCCCGCTGATCAGGAGATCGCCCTTATGTACCGTTTGTCCCGGCACGACCACCGCGGTCCCGCAGGTCGGTTCGACCGATACGATCACACCGTCGCAGGACGCGACGATATTGACGCCGCCGTCGGGAGAAGGAGACGCGATGGGTTCCCCGCGTTCCCGCCCGATCCACTCGACCTTAGCCACCACACCCGAAACCGAAACGTTGACACCCGAGAAAACGTTCTCGTGAAGAAGGCACGCACTTGACACGTCCTCGGCAGAGATCTCCCGCAGTTTTACCCCCGGTCGCAAACCCGCGGCGTAAACGATCTCCCGGATTACGTCCTCGTCGACCGTTCCGTCGCCCTCGATCCGAACGTCCCAAACGCGCGTGCGCGCAAAAGCAAAAAGGAGAATGGCAAGAACCACCCCGCAAACCAACCCCGGTCGAGCCGTTACCGAACGGAGTACCGCGGGCAACCCGCAGAGTTTGCCCACGCATACGGATAACCCTTTTCCGGAAAGTTCTTTGACGATCTTCTTCCCAGCCGCGCGTCCGACACGGACGGTCGCAGTTTCCCCGTTTACACGTATTTCTGCCGGAATATTCTCTTTCAGGAGAAAATCGGTCAGGACCTTTGCAGTCTTCCCTTCCGCCGTAATCTCCCGCCACCCGAAAAGACGGTCAGTCAGATACATCGGGCTCCGCCCCTTCCCGATCAAGAGAAACGCCGAAGATCTTTCCGCATACTTCAACACACCCAGACCGATAGGTCTGTACCGTAAGCCCCTCGCCGTAAACCGAAACCTGCCCCGTCCCCGTTACGAAGGTCTTTCGTTTCTCTTCGTACTCCCCGAACGACCGTACGCCGAAAAGATAGAGCACACCGCCGCTCGCTCTCCCATCCCATTCCAGACGGAACCCACGGCTCTTCCCGGTTCCGAAGGTACTTTTTTTCATGATCGCAACCCCTTCCTTCATATCATTCCCTAAATCCTATGTGCAGAGGAGTCGACGCATGATGAAGGATATGACCGTACACGCCAAAGACCGCGTCCTGTTCTCTATGTGTCTTGCGTCGTTCCTTCTGATCCTTGCCTACCCTTCGGTTGCCGCAGCCGGCGTTCGGTCGGGGCTCGATTTATGCTACCGCGCCGTGATTCCCTCGGTCTTTCCGTCACTGGTTTTGACCGAACTCCTCTTTTCCCGTCCGTCTGGGTGGATCGAGGGAACGTTCGGTCGCGTTTTTCATCGATTGTTCGGCGTGTCCGCGCGCGGAGCGGTCGCCTTGATCTGCGGACTTCTCGCTGGTTTTCCCGTCGGTGCCTGTACGGTTTCAACCGACGTCCGGGAAGGACGTCTCACTCGGGAAGAAGGCGAATACCTTTTATCGTTCGTCAACAACACGGGCCCGGCTTTTCTTGTCGGCGGGATCGGTCTTGGTCTCTTCGGTTCCGTACGTATTGGATGGATGCTCTATCTGCTTCAGATCCCGGTTTCGCTTACCGTCGGGTTGCTCTTTCGCCCCAAAAGACCGTTGCCGACGGTTGTTTCAGCGAATACAGCATCCTGTTCCCCCGATCCCGTCTCCGCGATCCTGCACGCCTCGCAGACCTGCGTCCGGATCGCGGGGTTCGTCTGCTTCTTTTCGGTCGTTTCCTCTATTTTGTCCGCCTTTCTTCCGCTCGGTCTTCCCCTTGCTTTCCTGTACGCTCTCCTTGAGGTCGGAAACGGCGCCTTTTGCGCCGCAAGGCTTTCCTTCCCGTTCCCCGCGATCCCACTCGTTGCGTTTGCAGTTTGTTTTTCCGGATTATCGGTCCATTTTCAAACCGTCTCGGTTCTGAAAGAAGCGGGGATCCCGCCCGCGACCTATTTCAAAGGGAAGATCACAGCGGGTATGATCGCTTTCCTTCTCACGTTTTTTCTCTGCTTGACAAAGTAGAAGCATTGTGTTAAAATCAAGAAAAAGGGGGTGATTGGGATGTTCGGACGCAAAAAGTATGCCGAACCCGACTATACGCCCTGCTGCATATACTGCGAATACGCCCTGCCGCAGGAGGGAGACGAGCAACTCGTCCGCTGTATGCGCAGAAGAAAGAAACCGGAAAGAGCGGGCGGATTCGGCTGTCGTCATTTCCGATACGATCTGCTCAAACATCGACCTCCGATGAAAAAAGCCCCGGATCCGGTAAACGAGGATCTCGGGGACCTCTGACAACAAAAGCGACGCCACACGGGCGTCGCTTTTTTCAAAAGAACCCCCGGAATGCTTTCCGGGGGTTCTTTTGATTATTTGCGAAGGCGGTCTTCCAGAGCGTTAAGTTCGTCGTAAAGTTCGCCGGGAACGCGTTCGCCGACCTGCGCGTAGAACTCGCGGATACCGACGATATCTTCGAGCCACAGTTTCGCGTCGACGTCAAGCAATCCTTCGACCACGTTTTCGTCAACGTCAAGCCCCTCGAGATCCAGATCCTTGACGAAAGGAACATAGCCGATCGGCGTTTTCTTCGCGTCGACCTTGCCTTCGCAGCGGGCGAGGATCCACATCAGGACGCGCATATTCTCGCCGTAACCCGGCCAGAGGAAGTGCCCTTCGTCGTCGGTCCGGAACCAGTTGACGTGGAAGATCTTCGGCGGGTTCGGGATCATCTTGCCCATATCGAGCCAGTGGCCCCAGTAGTCGCCCATATCGTAGCCGACGAAGGGACGCATCGCCATCGGATCGCGGCGGACGACGCCGACGGCACCCGAGGCAGCAGCCGTCGTTTCGGACGCCATGATCGAGCCGACGAAAGTACCGTTCTGCCAGGACGTGGACTGATAGACCAGAGGAGCGGTGCGGGCACGGCGACCGCCGAATACGATCGCGGAGATCGGAACGCCGGCGGGATCGTTGAACTTATCCGACAGACACGGACAGTTGGTCGCCATCGCGGTAAAGCGGGAGTTCGGATGCGCACCCTTCGATCCGTCGCTCGCGTCCCACTTCTCGCCCTTCCAGTTGAGCGCGTTCTTCGGGGGATTCTTGTCAAGCCCTTCCCACCAGACCGTCTCGTTGTCGAGGTTTTCGACTACGTTGGTAAAGATGGTGTTCTTTCTCGTCGTGGCGAGCGCGTTGGGGTTGGATTTTTCGTTGGTGCCGGGCGCGACGCCGAAGAACCCGTTTTCGGGGTTGACCGCCCAGAGACGACCGTCTTTCCCGATCCGCAGCCAGGCGATATCGTCGCCGACCGTCCAGACCTTGAAGCCCTTCTTGCGGTAGAATTCGGGAGGGATCAGCATCGCAAGGTTGGTCTTGCCGCACGCGGACGGGAAAGCGGCGCAGACGTACTTGATGTCACCGTCGGGATACTCGATCCCGAGGATCAGCATATGTTCCGCCATCCATCCCTCTTTTCTGCCGAGGTAGGAAGCGATACGGAGAGCGAAGCACTTCTTGCCGAGCAGGACGTTCCCGCCGTAGCCGGAGTTGACCGACCAGATGGTGTTATCCTCGGGGAAATGGCAGATATAACGGTTCTCCTCGTCGAGTTGCGCCTTCGCGTGAAGTCCCTTGATAAATCCGGGATCGTCGCCGAGAGCGTCCAGGACGTTCTTGCCGACGCGCGTCATGATCAGCATATTGAGAACGACGTAGATCGAGTCGGTCAGTTCAATGCCGTACTTGGCGAAATCGGAGCCGACGATACCCATGGAATACGGAATGACGTACATCGTCTTCCCTTCCATGGCGCCGTTATAGAGTTTTGAGAGCCGTGCGTAGCACTCTTTCGGATCGATCCAGTTATTGATGTTCCCGGCGTCTTCCTTCTTACGGGTGCAGATGAACGTTCTGCCTTCCACGCGGGCAACGTCGTTGATCGCGGTGCGGTGCAGATAACACCCGGGAAGAAGTTCCTGGTTCAGTTTGGTCAGTTCGCCGGTGGAGCACGCCTCACGCCGGAGTTCCTCTGCCTGCTGTTCGGTTCCGTCGATCCAGACGATCTTGGCGGGACGCGTCATCTTCGCCATCTCGTCGATCCAGTTCAGCACGTACCGATTCTTGGTCATTGTCGGGGACATGGTATTTGCTCTCCTTTAAAAAAAATTACGAAAATTGAGCAGCGATCCAATTTACTGCGATTATATTATATCATCAATGACGCGTAAATGCAACCGCTTGCGCGAAAAAAATAATAAAAAATCGGTTTTGAAAAATGCAGAGGTCAAAGCGGCTCGTTCGCCGTAGATCGTTCGGGTGGAGAGGGCGAAGAAACCCTTGATTTTACGCGTTTTTTCGCCCCTAAAATGTTAGGTTGCTCTATGGATTTCGACAGTCGGTTGGAACAAACGGGGAAAATGCAAAATGAGACCATGTAAACTTTGTCCACTTTATCACTTGCATTAAATGGCAGATTATGGTAAAATAATTACAGCCGAATCCGAAAATCGGTGATTAGCAAAAAGGAGAAGGAAACATGGAAAAAAACACAAAAGTACTCATTGCGGACGAAAGCGCGGAATTCAGGCGTCAGGTGCGCGATCAACTGATCCGCTCGGGCTATCCCCTGCCCGACGAAGCGGCAAACGGCGAAGAGGCGCTGCAAAAGATCCGACGCACACGTCCCGACGTCGTGATCGTCGACCTTTGGCTCTCGAAACTCGACGGCATCGGACTGATCAGAAAGATAAAAGAGCCGTCCGGCAGTACAGAGCGTCCGCCCATCGCAATCCTCGTCTCGCTCGTCTCGAACACCGCCGCGTTCATTGACGCCACATCCACCGGCGCCGACCTTTGCCTTCTCAAACCGCTGAATTACGCCAGTCTGGTCGACCATATCGCCGCACTCACTTCCTCCCGCCGCGGGGACGGGGTCCGCGGAGACGTTCGACCGGACGCTATCCCCGATATCGAAGCGCAGGTCACCAAGATTATACATCAGATCGGAGTTCCCGCACACATCAAGGGTTATCAGTACCTGCGCACGGCGATTATGCTGACCATCGCTGACAGCGAGATCATCAATTCGGTGACCAAGATCCTCTATCCCACCGTCGCAAAGAAATACCAAACCACGACGTCCCGCGTCGAACGCGCCATCCGGCACGCCATCGAGGTCGCGTGGGACCGGGGCGACGTCGACACCCTGAACTCCTATTTCGGCTATACCGTCCAGAACAACCGCGGAAAGCCGACCAACTCGGAGTTTATCGCGATGATCGCAGATCACCTGCGGCTGAAATACAAACTGTACTGAACGATTTGACCGGGGAGAGCGATTCGGCTCTCCCCGGTCACGTTTTATTTTTTCTTTTTCCGGCTCCGTTTCACGATAACGACGGTCAGTTCGAGCATCCCGAAGAACACGACCGCACCGACCGGAACAATCCAGCCGAACCGCTCTCCCCACGATTTCGGCGGCGGTGCGTCGGACGCACGGTAGACGATCTTCTCGGTTGAGCCGAGACGAACGCGGTCAACCGAAATCTGTTCGACCGTCACGGCGTCTCCCGGATTCAGTTCCTTCCCCGTTACGCGCAGATGCGTCGGAGAAACGTAGGCGGTATTGCACTTCTTCCCGTTCAGATACACGACGCTCCATTCGGTGAAACCGCTTCCGGTCACGAGAAAGGTCCTCTCGTCAAGCAAAGAGACCGACGAAAGCGTGATCTCTTTCACGCCCATCTGCATATCCTTGATCTCGTAGCGTTCTGTCTTCCCGTACGCGTACTTTTTGCCGTTGACGAGATCGTATTCGAGAAGCCGAAGTTCGTCGCCGTATTCCTCGTTTCCGGCGGCAAGTTCGGTCTGGTGCAGCCGAATGACGTTCCCACGCGAGATCCCGACCTTCGAAAGCGCGTACGCCGACAGTTGATAGGCGCACAAATCGCGCGTTTCGCGTTCCATCGGTCGGTTGGACCAGACGACGTAATCGGTCTGATACATATTGCCGACGGCAAGATCGTCCTGCGTCAAAGCCATACTGGGAAGATGGTCTCCGTACATGATGAGCAGCACCTCTTCCCCTAAATTTTCGTAGGAGAGCGCCGCTGTAAGGTCGCGCAGGAAATCGTCCATTTCGTTAATCTGGTTGACATAATACGTCAGGGACGCCAGAGTATCTTCGTCAATCGTGTCTGACGTTGCCGTGATGCGCGGATCCTCTGCCGCAATATACTTGCCGTGCCCCTGTACCGAAATCGTCAGGATCATATCGCGTCCCTCGGTCGAGTTCAGCGCGTCGAGAATCAAATCCGTCAGGATCTTGTCTTTTGCCCAGCCGAGCGGATTGTACTCCAGACCGTTCATATACTCGATGGGCGTGAAGGTATCGAATCCGAGCGATGCGTAGGCGACGTTGCGCGCGTAGAAAGTAGCGGAGTAGTTGTGAATCGCGTGCGTCGAATACCCGAGTTCACCGAGTAAATACGCGACCGATTCGCAACTCTGACGCTGCAGAAACGACTTATAAGGGTATTCTCCTGTCCCGAAATCGTGATGACTCATACCGGTCACGAGTTCGAATTCGGTGTTCGCCGTGCCCGCGCCGATGGTCGGAACGGTCAGAAGCCCCGACGAATATTCTTCCTTCAGTTCGGTAAAATACGGGATCGGGTTCTCCGAAAAGGTAACGTCCCCGAGCCGCCCGACGTCAAAGAAGGACTCGAGTTGCAGAATAATCACGTTCGGCGTACTGTCGGTTTTGACCGGCGTTTTCTCGTCGATCTCGGCGATCAGTCCGTCAACCGCGCTCTTCGAGTACCCTTCGGGGCGGTTCACGCCGCGATCGAAGATACTGCAGGTAAAACAATACGTGAACCCGTACCGATCATAGGACTCGGTCAGGTTGGAAAAAGCGTAGGGATAATAGCCGAGAAGATTGAGCGGGACGATCAGCCCGAAGGAGATCAGAGCCGAAAGCCCAATCCCGAGAAGTGCGCGCCGGAACAAGACTTTCTGACTTTTGACTTTGATTGAAAGCACCACGATCCCGGCAAATGCCAACAGGATCGCGAGTGCAATCAGAATGATCTGCCAGACCTTCATATAGATCGTGATAATCCCGAGCCCCGTACGGATGATCGAGAAATCGACCGCCTCAAAGGGCGCGGTACGGATAACGATTAAAACGGCGTTGGTAATCGCCATCGAAAGCCAGAGGATCCCGAAAAAGCAATAAATAAAAATCTTTTTCGGAAACAGCGGCGCAAGCGAAAGGGTGAGAAAAATGACCGCCCAGCCCGCAAGGAAGAAATGCGGACTATGAAAAGTGAAAGACAGCGCGGAGATCAGTGAACGGCGGCTGATGATCTCCATCACAAAATTCAGAACAAGAGCGAACAGTGCGGACTCGAGAATGGGATGTCTGTTCAGATACGCAAAAAAGCCGTGCCCTTTCGCTTCGTCCACAGCGTCGTTCTTCTTTTTTTCAGTCCATTTACCCTTCAAGGGAACGCGTCCTTTCTTTATTGGTAATACTGTTCAACCGTCGAAACTGCGAATGCGTCCTGATCGGAAAATGCGGCGGCTGCCCGTTGCGCGCTCTTTTGATCCGGGAAAATGCCGAAAACGGCGGCGCCGCTCCCGCTCATCAGGGCGTCGGTCGCGCCGAGAGACAATAAACGGGCTTTCCGCTCCGCGATCCCCGGCTGATCCATGAACACGACCGTCTCGAAATCATTGAAAAGCAACCGCTTTTCCCCCCGGGCAAGAGCGAAGAGATCGTTCTTTTCCGGGAGTGTAACGGGTACGCCGTTCTCTTCTCTGTACCGATCGAGTTCCCGATAAGCGTTTTGCGTCGAAACGAGTTCCTGCCCCATCACGACGGTATAGAACCGACGCGCGGGCTTCGGGACCTGTTCGATCTTCTCTCCGATTCCCGAGCAAACGGCGGTCCCGCCGAACAGGCAAAACGCGACGTCTGCTCCGAGCGACGCGGCAAGCCCGGAAAGCGCGTCTGTTGAAAGCGGTCGATCGGCGATTCGATTCATCGCGCGAAGCATCGCTGCGGCGTCCGCGCTCCCGCCGCCGAGCCCCGCTTCGGTCGGAATGTTCTTTTCAAGGAAAACCGAGACCGGAAACCGATCTCCCGACGCCTCAAAGAACGCTTCCGCGGCACGGACGACGAGGTTTGTGCGGTCTTCCGGAACGTGATAATTCCCGCAAATTGACAACTTAATTTCGGGCAGATCGCCGTTTTTGGTCTTTACGGTCAATTTATCGCAGAGC
>CAMZBE010000006.1 GCA_947304475.1 uncultured Clostridia bacterium | reverse complement strand
CTTCGCTGCATACCCACAGCGAAGGGCTTTCATAATATGGATCGTTCCAGTCGCATACCGTCAAGAATGACTCGTTGCAGACAACTGTGCTAACATTATATTTGATTCTCTTCAGAAGCGCAATACAAACTGGAAACAAGATTTTTCATTCAAAAGGAAATGAACAGGGATGTTTGCAATAGTCATATCTCAATTGTTTTATCCGACAAAACCAAAGTTATCTCTTCTTGACGCACCAAATCACATTCTTTGTAGATCCTTTTCCGCTTTCTTTGTGGTACCCTCCGAATACATTAACAATCTCGAATCCTGTCAGCTCCAGAAGATATGTCATTTCCTGACGATACGTCTGCCTCATCTTCAGTGGACGAACTCTTTCTTCAATTACGGTTCCATTCTCATCCAGCGTTTCAAACTTCCAGTTTCCGCTCATGATCTGAGTATATGGATCATAAGAGATTGCATTATATATCTTTTCGCGCTTTCCCTGCTTATTCGTGTACTCCAGACGGAAAGAATAATCTGATTCTTTTGTATTCATTTGCTGCGCCTGGAAATACGGATGCGGATCAAATGTATTAAAAGTCAACATGCCTCCATCTACCAGATTTTCACGGATATTCAAAAGGGCAGCACGCTGAAGTTCCGGTGTCAGAAGATGCATGAATCCGCTTCGAGCAATGATTGCACACGAATACTTCCTGCCACTCCTGAACTCTGTCATATTGGCAGGAAAGATATTCAGATTGAAGCCGTTCTTCCTGGCTTTTTCATCCGCTACCCGACACATAGCTTCCGAAAGATCGGTTCCGTCAGCCATGATTCCATGTTCAGCCAGATATAGCAAAACAGCTCCGGTTCCGCAGGCAATATCAATGACACCATCTTTACCATATTCCTTTGCAAAATCCAAATAGAATTCCTTAAAGCCGGAATGGTTGTCTCCGTTTTTATACATTACATTAAGATATAGATCATAGTTTTCAGCTACGTCTTCATAATCATGCAAGTCCATTTAACTGCCCTCCATTTGCTCTCATGCGCAAAAACCGAAAAAAGACAACTTCCGAGAATTCTTATCAAACGGTTTTTACCGCCGAAAGGTTGCTATAGTTGATCCATTCCATTTGGCCTTCATCGGGCGAAATGAGATCTCCTGACCAACGTGTTGCCCTGAACAACAGAACAACATTCTCTGCTCTACTCATCGAATTATCTTCCCGCTTTCGGTTGCCCGTACTCCCGCTTCATGGCCTCCGTGGAAATTACCCATTGTTTTCCGTATTTGCAGGCGTCCACGCCGTTGACCAGCTTGCCGTAGGCAATCGCTTTGCGCAGCGTGCTTTCGTTCAGCCCCCACAAACGGGTTGCGTCGGTAAACGCCATCAATCCGTCGAACGGGGTTTTGACGATCTCGCCGTTTGCAAACAATTCGTCGCAGGAAAGATCAAGATCGTCGTTCCAGATCACCCCGAATCCGCCGGGGTCTGTGCGCACGCGCGAAAACAACTCCGGCGAACACTCAAGCGTTCTGAACGGAGCCCACCTCTCAAACAGCGGCTTCACATCGTAGAGTTTGGTTATCCCTTCGGCAAACTGCACGCTCAGACGGAAACCGGGCAGAGCGTTTACTGCCTTCACTTTGTGAAACATTCCGTTTCCTCCTTACTGTAAAGGCGAAACCAATTTGAATTCCTGCGTCGTCCACATCTCAAGCAGTTCGCTTTTATGGAGCGATACCCATTCCCGCACCATAGAAAGCGCTTTCGGCGGAAGATGTCCCTCAAGGACCTCCCCGTTCTGCAACTCGATCGCCGCCACGTCGTCCCCGTATAATGCGTGTACGTGCGGCGGATTGTGTTCCGCCTGCTGAAAATACATCCGGATAACAATCCCGTAGAATCTGCAGACAACCGGCATCGTTGATTTCTCCTTCTTGTTTTTCGTCTTCATTATATCACGGAATCGTGATATTGTCAAGAGGGTTTTTTTGAAAAACCGGGCAGCGGAAATCGGCTGCCCGGAGTTCGTTTGGTATTCTTTCCAAGTCTGTTCTTATGATTGAGAAATTACTTTCCATCTAATCCTTTGGTGCCACTTGCTCCATTGTTACCGGGAACACCTCCACCGCCGCACAAGTTCTGGACAACCCCTGCGGCGCCTGCCGCTCCGCCTTTTCCTCCGGAACCTCCTAGCCCGAACATCCCGTTCTGAATTACGCATTGATTGGTGTCTCCGCTCAAAGAACCAGTAATGCCTATGCCCGCGTCCCCGCCATTACCGCCGTTTCCTCCGCGACCTCCGTCGCCACCGTCGCCGTTTTTGCCCCCCCATGCTTGATTCCTTCCGCCGTCACCTCCAGCACCACCGTTACCACCGGTTCCGCCATCGGCGCCATTACCCGCGATCAACTTGCAGGAACCACTTATGATTGCAAGATTCCCGTTGATTGCAGTTCCTCCATTTCCGCCAGCTTTACCATCTTCTCCATTTCCTCCGGTTCCGCCCTTGCCACCGTTTGAATCTCCAATGTTGACTCTGTTTTTTCCTTTGACCCCAACAATGGTTGAGTTTTTACCGTCTGTTCCTTTCCCGCCGTTCCCGCCAAATATTTCCACGGACGCTCCTTTGTCAATAATCATTTTATCAAGTAACTTTACACCGGTTCCGCCGTTTTCTCCAGAACTGCCGTCTGGTGCAGTTAGAGATAAAAAGATCGTGTTTACTTTAACGTCATCACATATTAAACAAGTCATTCCCTGGTTGACTGTTGCGTTATCGCCGCTAATTAAAAGCGCGCTGTCATGTACACCGTCTAACACGAGATTCCCGGTTTTGATAACGCACTCTTGCAGCCCCCCTTTCCCATGAATAAACACTTCTCCTTCGATATTGATGATGCTATCATTAAGCGTCGACAAAAACGGTTGATTTTCAATTGTATAGCAACCAAAGTCTACCAGAGTCAGGATGATGGGTCTATCCCAGTTCCCGTCAAAAGTGATTTTGAAACCGTCGAAAACATTCTTAATAATGTCTCCGTTTCCAAGCTCATATCCATATGAACCGATTAATACGATCTCATATATGGGATTATAATCATATTTGGGTTTAATAATCAGTTCGTTGTTCTGAAAGTGCTCATAATTGAAATCCTTTAAAGCATCTGGTGTCTCGAATCTTGACAAATCGAAAACCAGTTTGTTCCCCGGAGTAACGAATGATACCTCGTCTGTTATTTTTTGAACCTTCTGTTCCTCTTCGACTCTTTTCACAGTTGTAACTTTTTTTGAAAGAGCTATAGCATTATCCAAATCAAACGACAAGGTCTTCTTATTGCTATAGTCAAAAACCCCATCCTCTGACTCCTCAAACCCGTAGACTTCGGAACTGGATGTTAAATACTCATAGAAAGAATAGTTATACGAATCCTTTTCTACATCGTACACAAGAATTGCGTATACCTTTACAACTTCGTAAAAAGAGATTCTATAGTAGTTCCCTTTGACGAATCCGCTTGCTTCATTAAAATCAACTTCGATACCAAATCCCTCGCTATAATTGTTTAGATAGGTATTGATTATTTGCTCGCTGGTTGAAATAGAGTTTGTAATCGAATTTGAACCCTCAAACCCAAACTTGAATCCGGCTTCTAGTATTGCAGGAATGCCGCCTTTGACAGAAAACTCTATGCCCGCATTAATAGTATCGGTATTAATTGTTTCGTTTACAATGGATAGCTGGTTCTGTATGGTTTCTGTTTTTGCTTTGCTGAATTGCAAAGAAGTCTTAATGTCATATTCGTAATGGTACGCTTTCGATACATAAACCGGGGTGTTTGAAATCGTGCCCAAATCAAAATAATACAGAAAGTACTTGTCATAAATGTTAACTGAATCAGCGACACTTAAGTTGTCATTTTGTTTGCCAACAAAAACATTCAATGCGTTCATTTTTTGGACGCTGCTCTCTTCGCTGTTTGATCCTTCAGCAACACTTTGAGGCCCCCCGTCAATTGGAGCAGATGTTTCTTCACTAGATACAGTTTGTTGAGAACATGCAACAAGAACGAAAACAACACATACAAGCAAAGCACACCATAGAATCTTTTTCATTTTTTCTCCTTTTTAGCTTTCCTATTCAGTTCGAAAACGATCAGGAAAGTCTTGATATTTTTAATCTTATTTTATCATATTAATCCTTTTTATGTCAATAGTATTTTATAAAATATGAATATTGGGAGACATTTTTGAAACAATATTCTCGTCTTTACTAGGCATTATATATCCGTTTTACAATTAAACTTTCTGATGCGCTCCAGATAATATGATCGTATTGCCTTTCAAATCAAAAGCCGGAAAGCCAATCGGCTTCCCGGCTTCGTAAATTCTTTTGTTTTGCTTACTCCCATTCAATGGTAGCCACCGGTTTCGGCGACAGGTCGTACAGGACGCGGTTGACGCCCTTGACCTCGGCGAGGATCCGGTCGACGATATGTTTCAGAAGCGAATAGGGGATCTCCTCGATGGTGGCGCTGGTGGCGTCGACCGAGTTGACCGCACGGATGATGACCGGCCACGCCCAGGTGCGCTTGTTGTCCTTGATACCGGTGGAGCGGTAGTCGGGAACGGTGGTGAAGTACTGCCACACCTTACCGGCGAGCCCGTTCTTCTCGAACTCTTCGCGCAGGATCGCGTCGGATTCGCGCACCGCTTCAAGCCGATCGCGGGTGATCGCGCCGGTGCAGCGGACGCCGAGACCGGGGCCCGGGAACGGCTGACGGTCGACCATTCCGGCGGGGAGGCCGAGTTCACGGCCGACGCAGCGAACCTCGTCCTTATAGAGGAACTTGACCGGCTCGACCAACTCGAACTGCAAATCCGCGGGAAGACCGCCGACGTTGTGATGCGCCTTCACGCCGACGCTCTCGAGGATATCGGGGTAGATGGTGCCCTGACCGAGGAACTTGATCCCTTCCTGTTTTCTCGCCTCTTCCTCAAAGACGCGGATAAACTCGGCGCCGATGATCTTGCGCTTCTGTTCGGGATCGCTGACGCCCGCCAGTTTGTCAAGGAAACGGTCGACGGCGTCGACGTACACCAGGTTGGCGTTGAGTTGGTCGCGGAAAACGCGGACCACCTGCTCGGGTTCACCCTTACGGAGCAGACCGTGGTTGACGTGGACGCAGACCAGGTTTTTGCCGATCGCCTTGATCAGGAGCGCGGCGCAGACCGACGAGTCGACGCCGCCCGACAGGGCGAGCAGGCACTTGCCGTCGCCGATCTGCTTTTTGAGCGCGGCGACCTGTTCGTCAATGAACGCTTTGGCAAGTTCGGGGGTGTTGATCCGTTTCATGCTTTCGGGGCGGACGTTGTTTTGCATTGGTGTGATCCTCCGATTATTTTTGGTCTCGGGGCAAAACAAATACGGTGGCGGAACCGAACCGGGTTCCGCCGCATATCCTTGTTTCGGGAGCCCCGGAAAAAAGATGAACATATTATACATTAAACCAAGGGTAAATGCAAGGGGTGCACCGAGAAATTTACAATTTTTTCGACAGGGGGAAAGACGGGATGTTCGTTGTCCGACCTTACCGCCGCGAGCGCGCGGTCGCCTACGCCGAACGCTGGGCGAAAATGCGCAATCCGGTCTTCTACGACTTCACCGAAATCGGCGGAAACTGCACCAACTTCGTTTCGCAGGCGCTCTACGCCGGTTCGTGCAAGATGAACTTCACGCCGGTCTTCGGTTGGTACTATATCACCCAGAACGAGCGCACCGCCTCGTGGACGGGCGTCGACTTCTTCTACCGGTTTTTGACCGGCAACCGCGGGCTCGGCCCCTTCGGCGAAGAGGTCGGGGCGGAGAGGCTGGAAGACGGGGACGTCGTACAGATCGGACGGGACGGCGAGGGATACTTCCATTCGATGCTCTTCGTCGGGCGCGATCCCGACGGGACGCCGCTGGTCGCGGCGCAGTCGCTCGACGTGTACGGCAAGCGGCTCGACGAATACGACTTCGATTTCGTGCGTTTTCTGCACGTCTCGGGCGTGCGGGCAACGACCGAAGGCGGGGACGGCTGTTTTGACGCCGTCTACAACGGGATCTCGATCCAGCCCTCGCCCGACCTTACATAGTCAGTTCGTAGAGCACGAGCAGTTCCTCTTCGAGTTCGGCTTTTCTTTCTTCGATCTCCCCCGCCCGCACGTAGTCCTGCGCAGCGGTCGTGTAGAGTTCGTTTTCAAGGGCGGCAAGTTCGGCTTCAATCTCGGGGATCCGCTGCTGCGCCCGCTCTTTCCGCTTCGCCTGCGAGCGCGCTTCCGACGCGGCGCGGCGGTTGGCTTCAAACAGTTCCTTCTGCCGGCTGACCGTCGGGGCGGCGGGCAGTTCGGGCATAACCTTCCCCGCTTCGCGCAGCCGCAGGTATTCCCGGTAGGCGGACGGCGCGTCCGCGACCGGGTATTCGGTTACGCCCCCCTCGGCGGCACGGTCGAGTTCGACGATTCGCGTGGCGACGCGGTCGATGAAGTAGCGGTCGTGCGACACGGCGATCACCGTCCCGTCGAACGCCGCCACCGCGGTTTCCAGCGCCTCGCGCGATCCGATATCGAGATGGTTGGTCGGCTCGTCGAGGATCAGCAGACTGACCGGTTTCAGCATCAGTTTGGCAAGCGTCAGGCGGGCGCGTTCGCCGCCCGAGAGCATCGCGACCGACTTGAACACATCCTCCCCCGAGAAGAGGAAGAGCGCGAGCGTCGAACGGATCTCGCCGTCGGTCTTCTGCGGGTAGGCGGCGCGCAGTTCGTCGAAGACCGTGTTCGTGTCGCACAGGTCGCGGTTCTCCTGGTCGTAAAAGCCGTAGGTGATCCGCTCGCCGAAGGTGATCCTGCCCCCTTTCGGCACGATACCCCCCCGGATCAACTTCAGAAGGGTGGACTTCCCGCATCCGTTGTCCCCGAGGATCAGCACCCGTTCCCCGCGTTTCACCGAAAAGGAAACGTGCGAGAGCAGGGGCGTTCCGGTATAGGAAAAGGACAGGTCTTTCACCGAAAGAACGTCGTTCGCGATCCCCCCGTCGGAGGAAAACGACATCCGCACGTCACGTCCCGCTTTGGGGGCGCGCTCGATCTTTTCCATGCGTTCGAGTTGCTTTTCTTTGGCGCGGATGGTGACGAAGTTGTGTTCCTGCCCGCACCGCCTCTGGAAGTCGATGTTGGCGCGGATGCGCGCGATCTCCTTCTGCTGTTCGCGGTAGCGGTGTTCGAGCGACTCGGCGTCCTTTTCCTGCTGTTCCTTCGCCTGCGTGTACGCCCCGGGATACAGGACGGCGCGCCGGTGATCGACCAGCAGGGTTTTGGTCGTGGTGCGGTCGAGAAAATAGCGGTCGTGGGAGATCACGAGGACGGTTTTCCGGTAGGACGACAAAAACTCCTCGAGCCAGGTCAGGGCGGAAATATCGAGGTGGTTGGTCGGCTCGTCGAGCAGCAGAACGTCGGGCTCCTGCGCGAGCAGGCGCGCGAGCGCGATCCGGGTGTGCTGCCCGCCCGAAAGCGTCGGCACCTTCGCCGTGATCTGCTCTTCGGTAAAGCCGAGCCGGAGCAGGGTGCTGCGGCAGCGCGCACGGAACTCCAGCCCGCCCTCCGCCGCGTACCGGCGGTGCAGAGCGTCGAGCCGCGCCCCGGCGGAAACCGCCTCGGACGGTGAAAGACCGCCGATCGCGTTTTCAAGCCGCGCGATCTCCCCCTCCAGTTCGAGCAGGTGCGGGAAGCCCGCGATCATATAGTCGAGAACCGACACGTTCCCGAGCGGGGAGAGGTCGGTGTTCTGGGCAAGCATCCCGACCGTTCTGTCGCGCAGAACCGTAACGCTTCCCCGGTCGGGGACGTATTCCCCGGTCAGCAAGCGGAAAAGAGAGGTCTTCCCGACGCCGTTGACGCCGATCACCCCCACGCGTTCGCCCTCGTTGATCCCGAACGTGACGTTCTCCAGAATCGGCGTCGCGCCGAAGGAAAGCGTCAGCCCCGAGACGCTTAATACCGTCATGATGCTCCCCCGTCGTCCGTCCCGCCGCCTCTCTCCCGGCGCAGGATCCCGAGCAGAGCCGCAAAATCCGAAGGGAGCGGGCAGGAAAAGGTCATTTCCTTCCCCGTCGCGGGGTGGGTGAAGGTCAGGCGGGCGGCGTGCAGGCACTGACCGTCAAGCAGGTTGGCGTGCCGCCGCTCGAACGCGGTTTTCCCGCCTCCGTAGGTCGTATCGCCGAGCAGCGGATGCCCGATCGACGACAAATGCACGCGGATCTGGTGCGTCCTGCCGGTCTCGAGTTTCAGAACCAGATAGGTCACGTCGCCGAACCGCTCGGCGACGGTATAGTGCGTGACGGCGGGGCGCGACGTATGCCCGTCCCGGATCACCGCCATCTTCTTGCGGTCGACCGGGTGCCGCCCGATGGGGAGATCGATCGTGCCGCCGTCGTTTGAAAACCCGCCCTGCACCAGCGCGTGATACTCGCGGGTGATATGATGCCTCTCGAGTTGCGCCGCCAGTTTGCGGTGGGTTTCGTCGTTTTTCGCCACGACGAGTAATCCGCTGGTCTGTTTGTCGATCCGGTGGACGATTCCGGGGCGAAGCGCGCCGTTGATCCCCGACAGTTCGCCCTTGCAGTGATATAGCAGGGCGTTGACCAACGTCCCCGACGGGTTGCCCGGCGCGGGGTGGACCACCATGCCCGACGGCTTGTTGATAACCAGAAGATCCCTATCCTCGTAAACGATATCGAGCGGGATATCTTCGGGCGCGGCGTCGATTGGCTCGGGTTCGGGGATCGTCAGGTCGATCAGGTCCCCCGGCGTCAACCGATCGTTCTTATCGGCGGGCTTCCCGTTCAGGGCGACGTTCCCTTCCGCGATCAGTTTCGCCGCAGCGGAACGGGAAAGAGCGGGAAGACCTTCGTCCCCCCGCGAAAGATATGCGTCAAGCCGCATCCCCGCGGCGTCCTCTCCGACGCGGCGGATCATTCTCCGTCCCTCTCTTCGACAAACTTGTCGTTCTTTTTGCTCTCTTCGTCCTTTTTCTTCTTTTCACGCACCGTGTCGACGATCAGCCACACGATCAGAAGTCCCGCGCCGACCACCACCAGGCAGTCCGCCACGTTGAAAACCGGGAACTCGAAGAGGTAGAACTCGATGAAGTCCACCACGACGCCCCGGAAGGTACGGTCGATCATATTCCCGACGCCGCCCGAAAGGATCATGGAAAGGGAAAGGCAGAGCAGGACCGGCGGATCGCGCCGGATCAGGTAGATCGCGATGGCAACGATCGCCAGGACCGAGAACGCCATGAACACCCAGCGGTGATTGGCAAACATCCCCCATGCGGCGCCGGGATTCTCCACATAAGAGAAGCGGAGGATCCCGCGGATCAGGGGGATCGGCTCTTCCCCTTTCAGGTGCGTAACGGCAAGCCGTTTCGTAAAAAAGTCGGCGAGAACGCCGACGATCACCGCGCCGAGCGAAAGCAGGCGCTTTGACCATTTTGAATTCATGCGGCGCGGAACCCCCTCTCTTTTCGGTCTTTTACGTAACGGTCGGCAGAAAACCGCCGAGTGCCGCCAGAGCGATCCAGGTCACGAAGAAGGGGACGTCGAGCGGCACCTGATCGAGCGACTCGAAGCGGGAAAAGATCGCCCGGAAGGGCAGGATCACCGGTTCGGTCACGGCGATACAGAAGGTCAGAAGTACGCTCTCCGGATCGGCAAAAAACGACAGGATCGCCCGCGCGAACATACAGATCTCGATGATCCCGATCGCGGCAAGCACGGTCCGGGAGAGCAGCAAAGCGACAGTATGCATCTTATGAAAGTTCCGGATCTTCCGGCGCGCTCTCCTCTCCGGTCTCCGAAACGTCGACCGACTTCGGAGAGACGATGTAAGTGGACGCCGCGACGCGGCGGATGTTCCCGCCGACGCAGTAGGCGACGCCGCTGATGAAGTCCATAACGCGGCGGCTGACCTCGGGGGCGGTCTTCTCCAGATTGAGGAACACCGTCCGCCCGGACAGCAGGTGATCGGCGATCTCCGACACGTCGCCGAACGCGACCGGGTAAATCACCTTGAGTTCCATATTGTTGCCGCCGAGGTTCAAGGTCGTCCCGGGCGTCTTGTCGGGAATGTCCCCGACCGAGGGCGTCGACGACTGCACGAAGTTCGAGGCGGGCACGTCATAGTATCCCGCGTATCCGTCTTTTTGCTCGGTTTTCGCTTTTCTGAAAAAACTCATGGCTCGTCCTTCCTCTTATCGTTTTCGCGCGCGGGCGGATCAGTCGCTTTCGTGCCGGAACAGGGCACGTCCCACGCGGACCATCGTAGCTCCCTCCGAAACGGCGGGCAGATAACTGTCGCTCATGCCCATCGAAAGCACGGGGCTGGCGCAGTCGAACAGCCGCTCGGCGCGGAAGCGCTCGAACAGTTCCCGCGTCAGAGCGAAATAGGGGCGGCAGGCGTCGGGATCCGGCGTCACCGGCCCCATGGTCATCAACCCGCACAGGCGCACGCCGGGAACCGTACCGGCAAATTCGGCAAGCGCGCGGGCGTCTTCGGGCAGCGCGCCGCCCTTGTCGGGTTCGCGCCCGCTGTTGATCTCGAGCAGGATATCCTGCCGCACACCGCGGGCGTCCGCGATCCTGCCGATCTCGCGGATCAGTTTTTCGCTGTCCGCCGACTGGATCAGGGCGACCTTGCCGACCACGTATTTGACCTTGTTGACCTGCAGGGAACCGATCAGGTGCCATTCGGGCGCGGGAAGCCCCGCCGTTTCGAGCAGTTCGCAGCGTTCCTTCCACGCCTGCACCCGGTTCTCCGCCGCCGCCCCGGGATACGCCCGCATCAGGGCGAGAAACTCGTCGGGGGCGGCGCTCTTGGTCACGGGGATCAGCCGGGGGGCGGGAACGCCCGCCGCCTTCGCCGCGTCGGCAAGCACTCCGAGCAGGTTTTCTACGTTGCGTTTGATATAGGAGAACGGCTCCCCTTCGGGGGCGTTTGCAAGGTTTGGCATGGTCATCCTTCTTCCGGTTTTCGGGCGCGTGCCCGTATGGTTCTTTACATCATTATAGCAAAGGTCGGTTTTGATTGCAAGTTTTTTTCAAAAAAAGGGGCGGGAAGGTTCCGTCACGCTTCGAGGAAATTCCCGCCTGTTATGATTGTTCACAACTTTTCGCTTGACATTTGACACGCT
The DNA here is from genome assembly GCA_947304475.1 of uncultured Clostridia bacterium. Classification (GTDB taxonomy): domain Bacteria; phylum Bacillota; class Clostridia; order Oscillospirales; family CAG-272; genus UBA1740. Next base: position 3,652 of record CAMZBE010000006.1, on the reverse strand, counting down.
ATATTCTATACTAATACTATCTTTATTCGCGTTTTGCGCCCACGCGGGGGACACCCCGCGCGGGAAATCCCGGAACCGAAAGGATCACGAAATGAACTCTTTGAAACGAATTCTTGCCGCCGTCCTTCTGCTTGCCCTCGCGGCGTCCGTGCTCTTCTCCTGCAAGAAGAACGAAACCGCCGCAACCACCGCCGCCTCTACGGCAGAACCCGGCGATGACGACTTTGATCTCGTCTCGACGGCGGATCCCACCTTCGACTATTTCCGTTCCGATCTGTCCGGCTACGTGACCGTCACTGAAGCGGACTTCGACGGGCTTCTCGTCTCGCTCGACCTGACCGACGACGACGTGGACGCCTATCTGAACGACTACCTGCTGCCGACTTACCGCACCCCGAACCTGACGACCGACGTCGCCGTGAAAAGCGAGGATAAGATCTACGTCTGGTACGTCGGCTATACCGACGACTTCCCCTTCGACGGAGGGAGCAACGCCGACGACGAGGAACCCTACTCGCTCACCGTCGGCGCGAGCGAACTGAACTTCCCGGGCTTTGACACCGCCCTGATCGGCGCGATCCCCGAAAGCACCTCGGACGAGAACCCGCTGACCGTCAACGTCACCTTCCCCGCCGACTACGAAGACGAACGGCTCGCGGGCAAGGACGCGCGCTTCAAGGTCGTGATCGTCGGGATCGTCGACGGCGACGAAACCGTGACCGACCGCGCCGTGCAGGACGGCGACACCGTCAAGATCCGGTACACCGGTTACACCGACAACTACGCCTTCACCGGCGGAAGCAATATGGATTACGACGAGCCCTACGAACTGGTGATCGGATCGAACGGTTTCATCGCCGGATTTGAGGACGCGCTGATCGGCGTGATCCCCGCCGAGACCTCGAAAGACAATCTACACACCATCACCGTCACCTTCCCCGCCGATTACCGCAATACCGACCTCGCGGGCAAAGAGGCGCGCTTCGACGTCGCGATCGACGGCATTTTCGACGGTACCTACACCGTCCCCGAACTGACTGCGGATTTCGTTACGAACAAACTCAAATTCGAGACCGCTGAAACCGACGTCGTCGCCGCCTACCGCGCCGACCTGCTGAAACAGATGCGTGAAAATAAGGTCCAGAACCTCGAAAGCCACAAACTCTCGCGCATCATCGACGCCCTGCTCGACAAGTTGACCTTCGGCGAAACGCTCCCCGAAGGTGAGGCGGAACGCTACGAAAACGGCTGGATCGCGGACGTCGAGTACTACTACGAGTACTACAACTATATGTCGATGATCTACTACGGCGAGGCGTATTTTGAAGACCTCGACGAAGCCGGATGCGATTACGTCGGGCTCGGGCCCGGCAGCGACTGGCGGACGTTTCTGCACGACTACGCCGGAAAACTGGTCAAACAATATCTGGTGCTGAACTCGATCGCCCGTCTTTACGCGGTCACGATCTCCGAAGACGACGCCAAAGAGTGGGTACGCGATCAGGCGGATCAGAACGGCGTCGAGGTCGCGGCGGTCCTCGCCCACTACTCGATCGAGGACGTCTATTCGCTGATCGCCGCCGAAAAAGCGCAGCGGATCCTGCTTACGCTTGTCGAATTCGACTACGGCGAACTGCCGATCGCGGCGGAAGCAGCCGAATAAAAACCGAAAGAAAGAGGTAAACCCATGAAACGGATACTTGCGCTCGTCCTGCTGTTGGTTCTTTCCCTCTCCGTTCTCGCTTCCTGCAAAAAGAAGAACGCGAAGTTCGATCTCGTCTCGACGGCGGATCCCACCTACGACTACTATCACAACGATCTTTCGACCTATATTACCGCCTCGCGCGCGGATTATACGGGGCTGACCGTCTCGCTCGACGTCACCGAGAAAGAGGTCGACGATTATCTGAACGACCATCTGCTCCCGTCCTACCGCACCCCGAATCTGATTACCGACGCCGCCGTTCAGGACGGCGACACCGTCTATATCTGGTACACCGGCTATATCGACGACGTCGCGTTTGAGGGCGGAAGCAACGCCGACGAAGACCGCCCCACCGGTCTTGTGATCGGTTCGGGTTCCTTCGTCGATACCTTTGAAACGCAACTGATCGGCGTGATCCCCGAAAATACCTCGTGGGAGAACCCCAAGGTCGTCAACGTCACCTTCCCCGATAATTACCGCAAAACCGACCTTGCGGGCAAAGCGGCGCGTTTCGACGTCGTGGTCGCGGGGGTTTTCGACGGTACCTATACCGTTCCCGAACTGACGCCCGAATTCGCAAGCAGCCTTCACGCCGACGACCGACGATCCCGTCGCCGAATTCCGTCTTGCGCTGAAGGACTGGCTGCGCGAGCAGGCGGCGGCGGACCTCGAGTCGCGCAAATTCAACTGCCTGATCGAGAAACTCTTCTCCACGCTGACCTATACGGGCTCGGTCCCCCAGGTCAACGGCGTGCGTGAGACCGCGCGGATCGAAGGGAAACTGAACGACAGCGCCACAAGTTATTATCAGCAGAGCAACCTCTACTACTATATGACCTATCAGAAGGTCCTTTTTGACTCGCTTGACGACGCCGCCCGCTACTACTTCAATCTGCGTTTCGACGCCGACTGGCAGGAGTATATTTCGTCCTACGCCTACAAGGCGGTCAAGCAGTTGATCACGCTCAACGAGATCGCCAAACTCGAGGGCGTCGAGATCTCCGAACAGGACGTGAAAAACTGGATCCGGGATCAGGTGGAGGCGAGCGACGACGACTCGACTACGGTCGACAGTTTCCTCGAAACCTACTCGCTTGAAGAGATCTACGCGCAGATCGCCGCCGAGCAGGCGCGCGAAATTCTGTTTGAAAAAGTCAACTTCGATTATACCGGACTGCCGCTCGACTGATCGGGCACCGCAAGAAAGAGAGAGTAACCATGGCAGACAAAATGTGGGCGGGACGCTTCACCGGCGAACTCGACGCCGCGGCGGACGAGTTCAACTCGTCGCTTTCCGTGGACTGCAAAATGTACGAAGCCGATATCCGCGGCTCGATGGCGCACGCCGCCATGCTCGGGCAGCAGGGGATCATCTCGCGTGAGGACGCGGCTTCCCTGATCGACGGGCTTGGCGCGATCCTGTCCGATCTGAAAGAGGGGCGGCTCGACTTCTCGGCGGGCGGCGAGGACGTGCATATGTTCGTCGAAGCCGAACTGACCAAGCGGCTCGGGGAGGTCGGACGGCGCCTGCACACCGCGCGGAGCCGCACCGATCAGGTCGCGCTCGACGTGCGCCTGCATCTGCGCGACGCCGGCATGGGGATCCTCGAACAACTGAAAAACCTGCTGGCGACGCTCGCCGATCTTGCCGAGGAGCACGCCGATACCGTAATGCCGGGGTACACCCACCTGCAGAGGGCGCAGCCCATCACCTACGGGCACTATCTGATGGCGTACGCCATGATGTTCCAGCGGGATATGGAGCGTTTCATCGACGCGCTGACGCGGATGAACGTCTCGCCGCTCGGCTCCTGCGCGCTCGCCGGGACCACCTACCCGACCGACCGGGGGGCGGTCGCCAAAAAACTCGGTATGGACGGCGTGACCGCCAACAGCCTGGACGGTGTTTCCGACCGCGATTTCGCGATCGAACTCGCCGCCGCGTCC
>CAMZBE010000005.1 GCA_947304475.1 uncultured Clostridia bacterium | reverse complement strand
CCGAGTGCTTGAACTGCTTCGTAACAGTTCAGGTTTCGCAAACACTACGAGTTTCACTCTTTCCTTTATTCGGTTTTTCAATGGGCAATCAAAAAACAGACGATCGTTCGATCGTCTGTTTTTTTGTTTTGGAGGAAGAGAGAAGAAACGAGCAACTTTTTATAAAATACGGCGCAAACGAACCCAAAACATTTGCTTTTTTGCAGAAGCCGTGATATAATGATAATCTAAAACCGGACAACGAACAACAGATCGGAAGTAAAACGATGAAGTTTTCTGAAAACAATCGGCTCCTTTTGCGTTGCCTTGCGCTGCTTCTTGCGCTTCTCACGATCCTGCCGCTCGCCGCCTGCGGGCCCCGGACGGACAACGAGGGGACGACGGGGGAAAACGCGCCGGGCGCGACCTCCGAAACGGCGGGCGGGACGACGGAGCCCGATCCCGCGCTCCCCGAACTGGTCTGCACCGTGCGGACGGTCGAGTTTGAAGGGGCGGTTTCAACCTATACCGAAACGCAGAAGGCCTATCTTTCGGACGCAGCCAAAAACGCCACGAATTACGCGGGGGGGACGCGCGAACTGTCCCGCCCGCTGCCCGTCACGCTCCGCTGGAACGTCGTTTTTGAAGCAGGAGAACCCGCTCTCCGGTATTTCATCGTCCGGATCTGGACCAAATCCGACAAGTCCGACGCGAGAGAGTATATCGTCGGCAGATCGGCAAGAGAATTTCAGTTCCAGAACGCCTGCGTCGGGCAGCGGTATTACTGGGACGTCGCGGCGGTCGGTCCCGGCGGGATCTCCGTCCGTTCTTCCGCGGGGACGTTTTTAACCGAGGATCGTTCGGTCCGCTTTATCTGTGTCGACGGAGTTACCAACGTCCGGGACCTCGGCGGTAAAAAGACCGAGGACGGCGGGCGAATCCGGCAGGGGCTGATCTTCCGGGGCGCGGAACTCCATAAGGAAACCACGACGATACTGGTCTCCGACGAGGGGATCGCCGCTCTGCGGCGGCTCGGGATCAAGAGCGAACTCGATTTCCGCACTCAGACCGAGGCGGGAACGAGATTGTTCTCGGTGATCGGCACGGGAGTACAATACTATTTTCGCACCCTGAGCGGCAGCAAGGACTTTACAAGCAGCGAATGCCGCTCCAGTCTCAAAACCATCTTCAAGGTGTTGGCGGACGAGAACAACTATCCGATCTATCTGCATTGTATGGTGGGAACCGACCGCACGGGACTGGTCTGTTGGCTCGTGAACGGGCTTTGCGGGGTGTCGGAAAACGATCTCTGGCGCGACTATCTGCTCTCCAACTTCGCCACGATCGGCGATCCGCGGAAACCGAGCAAGATCCAGGACAACTACGTGGATAAACTGGCTGCCGCGTCCGGCGATACCTACGCGGAAAAGGTCTATAACTACCTGAAAAACACGGTCGGGATCCCCGCGTCGGACCTTGACGCCGTGATCCGGATCATGAAAGCGGCGCCGGGCACGACCGCGGAAAACGAGACGGGGGCGATCCCGGCGGGACACAGGCACACGCCCGGAAACAAGTACACGGTGATTGAGAAACAGACCTGTTCGTGCCCCGGGATCAAGGTCAGATACTGCACGGTCTGCGGCGCGTTCGTACCCGAAACGGTCACCGAGATATCGGTTTCCGCGGAAACCCACAACGTGAAAAACTGGACGGTGACAACCGAGCCCACGCTCACAAGCGACGGGCAGCGCAGCGGCACGTGCGCCGACTGCGGAACGACGGTCGAGGAGACGTTCGCGGTGCCGGTCTACGATTCCAAGGACCTGTCGGGGCTTTACGCCGACGGCGCGTCAATCGTCGTCTCGAAAACCGTTTCCGAGATCCGCGGGACCAAACACTTTTACCCGACGACGGCAGATCCGGACGGCAACGATCTCTGGTTCGAGTACTCCTTCCTCTGGAGCGATTCGTTCAAGAACTACGACGCGTTCGGCTCGGAAATGAAGGCGTTTGCGTTCCGGACCGCAAACGACGTCTGCAAGGACTTCTACTATCTCTACGCCAACGACAAAGAGGAAAGAGATTGTCCGTACACGGGGCACTTCGACTATTCGACCTATCTTCCCGGATGCTCTCCCTCCTGGTCCTGCGCCGTCGATCCCGGAAACGGGCAGCCGATCTACAAAGCGGGGTGGGATTCGCCGATTACGCGGAACTCTTCCCCGTACGTCTACGACGCCGTGAGCCAGACCAAGGGCGGCTGGCACCGCCTGGGCTTCCGCTTCCACCAGGAGGCGGCGATCAAGAACGGCGCGGTCGAGTATACCGGCTATTCCGAACTCTATATCGACGGGCTGAAGGTCTGGAAGGTCAAGACCAATATGCAGGGCGACGCCGAAAAGAGTCTGAAGGAAAACGGACTGCTGCTTTTCACGGCGGAGATCAGGGACGGCAAACTCGTCTATACCGACAACGACGCCATGCGCGTACAGATGCGCGTCGATAACGTCGCGAAATCGACGAAAAGCGTGTATATCGCCGTTTACGATCCGATCTGGACTTGCGGCGACGGCTTCGTCCGGAAGGTTTCTCCCGTTACGAACCCCGCGGCGGGCAAGAGCGTAACCCTCCCGAACGGAAGCACGACGTCCGGCACGGTCTTCTATACGGTCAATTGACCGAAAAGCGAAAGCGAGACGATCGAAAGATCGTCTCGCTTTTTTTTTGGGTTTGGGTTGCGCGGCAGGGCGTGTTGCCGCGCTTTTTACACCGTCTTCAGCGTCATGCCGAAGTCGGCGGACAGAGCCGCGACGATCGCGTCGACCGCGGGCTGGATCTCGGTTCTGGCAAGGGTTTTCTCGCTTGACGAGAAGCCGAAGCGGAGCGTGACCGATTCGCCGTTCTCCCCGTCGTAAAGGTCGGTGAGCGAAACGGTTTTCAGGTATTCGCCCGCGACCTTGCGCGCGGCGGTTTCGACGGCGGCGAAGTCCAGAGCACCGACCGACGCCGAGAACGAAAGGTCAATATCAATGCCGGGGTACCGCGAGGGCTCCTTGTAGGCGAGGGGTTTTTCGACGATCGAAGAGAAAATCTCCATATCGAGTTCAAACGCGAGGATCGCGGCTTTCTTATCCACTTTTCCGCGTACCGAGGGGTGCAGGGTGGTGAGGAACCCGACCGTCTTGCCGTCCAGGACGATCTCGGACAGGTTCACCGGGTGCTGCCAGTTGAAGCGCGGCTCGGCCGACGAGAAGTCGGGCTGCCGATGTTTCAGCGTGCGGAAGATCGCAATCAGCATCTCGTGCGCGCGGTAGTAGAGAGTTTCCTCGTTCACGGTTCGATCGAAGAGCACCACGCCGAGTTTCTTGCGCTCGTTGCAGGCGCCGTCCGGGAGCAGCCCGTCGACCGTGTGCCCGATCTCAAAGAGACCGAACGCGTCGGCAAAGCCCTTGTTCTCGCAGGCAAAGGAGAGCAGCGTCGGGATCATCGAGATCCGGAACGACGCGTGTTCCGGCGTCTGCGCGTTGATCAGCCGGACGTTCGTCGGCGTTTCGATGCCGAGCAGTTTGTCTTTGGCGGCGTCGCTCCAGATATAGGAGTGTACCTCGTGCAGCGAGAATCGCTCGACAAGCAGATCCTTGATCCGCTTCGCGTCGGTCGCGGGCACCTCGGCGCGCACGGGATGCAGGGGCGAGAGCGTCGTGGTGATTTTGAAGTTGTCGTATCCGTAGATCCGGGTGATCTCCTCGATCAGGTCGGCTTTGATGGTCACGTCCTTGGTCGCGCGCCAACTCGGCACGTCCACGGTGAAGGCGTTTCCGTTCCGCTTGACGCCGAAACCGAGCGACGTCAAGGTCGCGGCGATCTCGTCGCACGAGATGTCGATCCCGGTGTAACGGTCCACGAACGCCTTGTCGATCTCAAGCGTAATCTTTTCGAACTTGTGCAGGTACACGTCGGTCAGCCGGCTGGTCACTCTGGCGCCGGGATCGGTTTTGAGGAGCAGATCCAGGAAGCGCCCGATCGCCGGAACCGTCAGTTCGGGATCCAGCATCTTCTCGTAGCGAGCCGACGCGTCGGTGCGCAGACCGAGGCGGGACGAGGTTTTGCGGACCGAGATCCCGTTGAAGTTCGCGCTCTCCAGGAACAGCGAATCGGTGTCGCTTTCGATTTCCGAGGCAAGACCGCCCATCACGCCGGCGATCGCCACCGGCTCGCCCTTCGAGCAGATCATCAGCATATTCTCGTCGATATTCCGTTCCACGCCGTCAAGCGTTTTGAAGGCGAAGGGAGCGGGGAAGCGGTTGACCTCGACCTGCCCGACGCGGCGACGGTCGAAGGCGTGCATCGGCTGCCCGAGTTCCATCATCACGTAGTTGGTCAGGTCGGCGAGCAGGTTGATGGCGCGCGAACCGCAGTAGAAGAGCCGGATCCGCATATTCACCGGGCTCTTTTTCACGTTGATCCCCTCGACCGTGATCCCCGAATACCGGAAGCAGAGGTCGGGTTCCTTCACGTCAATCTTCAGCGCGGGGAGTTTGTCGTATTCCGCCGTCGGGTGCGTCGGCACCGGACGGAGCGGACGGTTCGCCAGCGTCGCGAACTCGCGCGCGATTCCGTAGTGTCCCCACAGGTCGGGGCGGTTGGTCAGCGATTTGTTGTCAACTTCAAAGAGCAGGTCGTCGATCGCGTAGACCGATTTCAGGTCGGTGCCGAGCGGCAGATCGTCCTCGATCTCCATCAGCCCCGAGTGGTCGGCGGAGATGCCGAGTTCGGCTTCCGAACAGCACATACCGAAGGAAGGATAACCCGCGATCTCGGCTTTTCCGATCTTGTTCCCCGAAACCGAAGCGCCCACCGTGGCGAAGGCGACCTTCATATCCGGGCGCACGTTCGGCGCGCCGCAGACGCAGTCGACGATCTCTTTTCCGGTGTCGACCTTCAGGAGATGGAGTTTCTCAGATTTGGGGTGCGCGTCGACCGAAACGATCTTCGCGACGACGACGCCGTAGGTATCGGCGCCCTTTTCGATCACCTCTTCGACTTCCGCCGTCGAGAGGGTGAAACGCCCGATCAGGGCGCGGCGGTCAAGTCCCGACAGATCGACGAAATCGCCGATCCAGTTCATAGAAAGCAGCATATCGTTTGTCCCCCTCTTATTCGCTCACGAACTGCGACAGCGCGGCAAGCGAGCCGCCGTTGAAATCGCGGATATCCTTGACGCCGAACTTCATCATGGCGAGCCGCGTCAGCCCCAGCCCGAACGCGAAGCCGGTGTAGCGGTCGGTGTCGATGCCGCCGGCTTTCAGCACGTTGGGGTGGATCATGCCGCAGGGGCAGAGTTCGAGCCAGCCCGAGTTCTTGCAGGACGGGCAGCCCTTGCCGCCGCAGATCAGGCAGTTGATGTCAAGTTCGAAGCCCGGTTCGACGAAGGGGAAGAACCCGGGGCGCAGCCGCACCTTGATATCGCGCCGGAAGACCTCGGAGAGCATGGTCTTCATGAAGTAGATCAGGTTCGAGATCGAGATGTTCTCGTCGATCATGATCCCTTCCATCTGGAAGAAGGTGTTCTCGTGGCAGGCGTCGATCGCCTCGTTGCGGAAGCAGCGGCCGGGGAAGATGGCGCGCAGGGGGGCGCCGTACTTCTTCATAATGTAGTTCTGCGCCGCGGACGTATGGGTTTTCAGCAATTGTCCGTTCTCGATATAGTAGGTGTCCTGCATATCGCGGGCGGGGTGGTGCTTCGGAATGTTCAGCGCCTCGAAGCAGTGGTAGTCGTCGACGATCTCGGGATAATCCTCGATCGTAAAGCCCATCGACGAGAAGATCTCCTCCAGTTCGCGCTGAACCAGCGTGATCGGGTGATACGAGCCCGCCGCGTCGCGCGCGGGGAGCGTGGGATTGTACTTTTTCTGGCGCCGGATCTCCGCCGCGAGCGCGGCGGCGCGGAGCGCCTCCCCGGTCTTCGCGATGGCGTCCGAGAGTTCGGTTTTCAGCGTGTTGATGAGTTGCCCCGCCTCGGCTTTCTCGCTCTGTTCGACGTTGCGGAGTTCCGCCATCAGGTCGGTGACCGGCCCCTTCTTGCCGAGGAACGCGACGCGGAGGGCTTCGAGCGCCTCGGGCGTGCCCGCTTTGGCAAGTTCGCAGTCGAACCTGGCGCGCAGTTCCTTGATCTTCTCTTTCAGGATCATATCGGTTCGTCCTTTCGGTATATTACAAACTATAGTTCATTATAATACAGTCAATCCCGGTTGTCAAGCGAAAGTCGACGGTAAGCGGCGAGGATCGCGTCGGTCGTGCCGGGGGCGGCGAGATCGTCGATTGGTTGTCCGGATTTGAGCCGTTCGCGCAGGACCGTCGAACTGATCGCGGACAGTTCGGGCGACGTCGGGAGCAGAAGCGTTTTCGCGCCGCGCGCGCCGTTCCAGTCCGCCATTTTCCGTTCATAGACGAAGTCGTGCCCGTCGCGCACGCCCTTGAGGATCAGCCCGATCCCGTTTTCGCGTACGTAGTCGGCGACCAGCCCGTCGGAAAAACCGACCGTCACGTTCGGAAACGCCGCCGTCGCGCGCCGCAGAAAGTCAAGCCGATCGGAGACGGGGAACAGGCAGGTCTTGTCCGGGTTGATAAAGATTACGGCGTGCACCTCGTCGAAGAGGGCGGCGGCGGTTTCGATCACGGCGAAATGTCCCCGCGTCGGGGGATCGTAGGTGCCGGGGAGAAGGACCGTCGTTTTCATGTTTGCTCTCCTTCCTCTCCGCGATAGCGGAGCAGGGTGATGTGGGTGATGCCGTAGCGCGCCGTTTTCAGCACGTCGAACTCGTTCGCCGCCTCGCCGATCTTCTCCAAAAGATCGGGGGCGCCGCTTTCGCAGACGAAAAGGCACCCGGGTTTTGCGACTTTGGCGGCAAGGATCCGCAGGATCGCGTCCCCTACGGCGTCGAGCGCGTAGGGAGGATCGAGGAAGATCAGGGTGAACCCCTCGCCCTTTCCCGCCTTGCGCAGATAACTGCGGTAGTCGCTGATCAGGTATTTGCAGTCGGAGAAGAATCCGGTCTTTTTCGCGTTGTCCTTCACGACCGAGATCGCCTCGGGCGCGGCGTCGATGAAGGTACAGGAGAGGGCGCCGCGCGAGAGGGCCTCGAGCCCCAGTTGTCCCGAACCCGCGAACAGGTCGAGCGCCCGCCGCCCCTCGAGATCGAACTGCAGGGAAGAGAAGATCGCCTCTTTCACCCGCTCCGAGGTCGGGCGGGTGGCGTCGCCGGGCAGGGTGTCCAGGCGGACGCCCTTCGCTTTTCCCGTGATGATGCGCATCATGTCGGTATCTCCTTGCCGCCGGGGGAACCGGCGTTCTTTCTTTTGGCGGCGAAATGGTCCGCCACGGCTTTCGCGTCGCGTTTCGAGATCCCGCCGACGGCGGCGATCTCCCCTTCGGTCGCCGCCGCGAGCGTGCGGAGCGAACCGAACGCCGCGAGCAGGCGTTTTGCCTTCGCGGGACCGATCCCCGCTATCTTTTCGAGCGAGGAGCGGGTGAGCGTCTTGGATTTTGCGCGCATCACGGACGAGACCGCGATGCGGTGCGCCTCTTCCTGGATGCGGTAGATCAGCACGTAGACCTCGTGCTGCCGGGCGAAGGCGATCTCGTTTTCGCCGTCGGTCATGGCGCGGGTTTTGTGGAACTCGTCCTTGATCATTCCGAAGACCGGGATCCCCTCTTGTCCCGCGTCGGAAAGCGCCGTCTTCGCCGCGTGGACGTGCCCGATCCCGCCGTCGACGAGGATCAGGTCGGGGGCGACGCCGAGCGAGGGCGAACCGTCCCCGATATGGGCGAGCCGCCGCGTCAGCGCCTCGCGCATCGAGCCGTAGTCGTCGACGCCTTCGACCGTTTTGATTCTGAACGTCCGGTAGTCCGAGCGTTTGGGCTGTCCGTTGACGAACACCGCCATCGAGGCGGTCAGATGTTCGCTGCCGAGGTTGGAAATGTCGTAGGCTTCGATCCGCTCGGGCAGCACTTCCAGTCCGAGCAGAGACGCTAAGGAAACCAGCGTCCCCTCTTCGCGCGCCGCTTCGGCGCGGTAGCGTTCGGCGCGCTGCCGGGCGTTTGCCTGCGCCATGTCGCAGAGTTCGCGGAGTTCGCCCCGCTTGGGCACCCGGACCGAAACGGCGTGTTTCGCCTCACGCGAGAAGAGTTCGGAGAGGACGGCACAGTCCTCGGGATCAAGCGGGAAATCGGTCAGCACCTCGCGGGGGTAGTCTCCGATTTCCGAGTAATAACGGAGCAAAAGCCCGGTCGCGTCGTTTGCTTCGGCGATTTCGCCCGCCGAGAACAGATACTCGTTTTTGTTCAGCAGTTTGCCTGACCGGACGTTCAGTACGGCGAACACGCCCGAAAGGTCGTCCTCCCAGATCGCGAAGACGTCGCGGCTGACCGAGGCGTCCCCCACCACCTTCTGCTTGTCGGAGAGCCGGTGCAGGGCGGCGATCCGGTCGCGGTACTTCGCCGCGATCTCGTACTCCTCGCGTTCGGACGCGCTCTTCATCGCGTCGGTCAGTTCGCGTTCGGTATCGGCGACGTTGCCCTCGAGCACCCACCCGGCGCACTTGACCAGCGCCCGGTACTCCTCCGCCGAAACGCCGTTCCGGCAGGGGGCGACGCAGCGCCCCATCTGGTCGTAGATGCAGGGGCGTTCCTTGCCGATCTCCGCGGGGAAACTCCGGCGGCAGGTCGGAAGAGAGAAGACGCGTTTCACCGCGTCGAGCGCCTCGTGCGCGGTGGCGGACGATTGATAGGGACCGAAGTAACGCGCGTGATCGTCCTCGCGCCGCCGCGTCACCGTGAGAGCCGGATACTCGCCCCGGCTGATCTTGATATAGGGATAGGATTTCGCGTCCTTGAGTTTGACGTTGTATTTGGGGGCGTGCCGCTTGATCAGGACGTTTTCGAGCGTCAGGGCTTCCATCTCCCCGTCGCAGAGAATATAGTCGAAGTCGGCGACGCGGTTCACCATGCGCGCCGTCTTGACCGAATGGTCGTTCCCGACGAAGTAACTCGTCACGCGGTTTTTCAGTTTGCGGGACTTGCCGACGTAGATGACGGTTCCCTCCCGGTCGCGCATCAGGTAGACGCCGGGGGAGAGGGGAAGCGTCGCCGCCTTCTCGCGCAGGGCGGGAAGGTTGGGATTGGATACGGTCACGGCGTTCTCCTTTCTCTTGGCGCGGGGCGCCAAAGGGACAGAAAAGCGGCGGTCATCGTGCAAGGCGCACCACGACCGCCGCTTTCGGCGGGCAGTTTCAGTCCTCGAAGCCGGAATCGACCAGAGCCGCAAGCCCCTCGAGCGCTTCGGCTTCGTCCGGTCCGTCGGCGATCAGGGTAACGGTCATTCCCTTGACGATCCCCATGGAGAGAACGCCGAGCAAACTTTTCGCGTTGACGCGGCGATCCTCGTTCTCCAGCCACACGGAACTCTTGTAAGAGTTGACTTTTTGGATAAAGTAGGTGGCAGGTCTGGCGTGCAGACCGACGCTGTTGCGAATCGTTACGTTGCGAGAAATCATATCCGTCTCCTTTCCGTATAAAGAAAAGAATTCTTCATTCGTGCGCTGTCCGATACTTTGATACCATAAGTATAGCAAATCCCCGCGGCAAAATCAAGAGAGAAACGCCGTGCGCCGAGAAAATCGTCATTTTGTCACAAAACCGAAAAAGAGAGATCGACGGGAACGGGCAAAATCACAACAAACCGGGGCGTTTAGCGCGTTTTCAGCAGGGGTTGCCGCCGCCCGGCGTTCCCTTGGAAGACGGTCTGCGGACCTTTTTTTGCTTGGGCGGATGGGCGGCGACGTACGCGTCGTAGAGGTCGGGGCGGCGCTCCTTCGTCAGTTCGAGCGATCGTTCGAGCCGCCAGGCGTCGATCTTCGCGTGGTCGCCCGAGAGCAGGATCGCGGGGACCTCTTCGCCATCGTAAACCGGCGGGCGGGTGTATTGGGGATATTCGAGCAGCCCCGACGCGATGCTCTCTTCCTCGTGACATTCGGGGGACGCGAGCACCCCGTCGATCAGCCGCGAGACCGCGTCGATCAGCACGCAGGCGGGCAACTCCCCGCCGGTCAGAACGTAGTCCCCGATCGAGATTTCCTCGTCGGCGTAGCGGTCGATGACGCGCTGATCCACCCCTTCGTAATGCCCGCAGAGCAGGATCAGGCGATCGTATTCCGAGAGCCGCTTCGCCGTTTCCTGGTCGAAGCGCGTTCCCTTCGGGGAGAGGTAGACCGTGCGGCGGGTTTCGTCCGCCGGCAGATCCGCCAGCACCGCCTGAAAGCAGCGGTCGATCGGCGGCGCCGCCATCACCATTCCGTTTCCGCCGCCGTAGGGGGTGTCGTCGACGTTGTTGTGCTTGTTGTTGGCGAAGGCGCGGATCTGGTGGCATCTGACCTCGATGATCCCGGCGGCGCGGGCGCGCCCGATGATGCTCTCGGAGAGGATCGCGTCCACGAGATCGGGGAAGAGCGTCAGGATATCGAACTTCACGGCGTACCGTCCTTTCCCCCCGCGACGTTCTCGGCTGCGCCGTCGAAGAAACCGGGGATCGGGGTGACGAAGATCCCCGCGTCGGGATCCTTCTTTTTCACAAACGCGGGCACGTCGGGGAGCAGGACTTCGCCGCCCCCGGTCTCCACGACGAGCAGATCGGCGGCGGGGGATTCGCGGATCTCGCGGAGCGTCCCGTAGACCTTGCCGTCGTTCGCGTCGGTCACGGGCAGCCCGTAAAGGTCCTGACGCAGCACCTGCCCCGGGGAGAGCGGAAGGTCGTCGCGCTTGGCGTAGAGCGTGTGCCCGCGCAGAGCGATCGCCTCGTCCGCCGACGCGATCTCCTTAAACGAAAAGAGGACGGTTCCTTTGTAAACCGACGCGTTTTCGGGCGTCAGAGGCAAAAACCCCCCGCTTTTTGCCGCCAGATACAGGACGGGAAGCGAAGCGAGCACGGAGGGGGCGTCACACCACGACTCCGCCTTGACCGCGCCGCGCACGCCGTGTTGGCAGACGATCCGTCCGCATTCGAGGTACTCTTTTTTCATTCGGTCGCATCTCCTTTGCCGGGCTTCCCGCGTTTTCTTTTGAAGAAGGAAGAGAGCAGGGCGCCGCTTTCTTCGGCGAGCACGCCGTCGTCGATTTTCGCCTTGTGGTTGAGGGGCAGAGCGTTGAGATCGAAGAGAGAACCGAACGCCCCCGCGCGGGGATCACGCGCTCCGATCACCACCCGGTCGATGCGGGCGTTCAGGATCGCGCCGGCGCACATGGGGCAGGGTTCGAGCGTGACGTAGAGCGTCGTATCGTTGAGCCGCCAGCCGCCCGCTCTGCGGCAGGCGTCGCGGATCGCGGTGATCTCCGCGTGGTCAAGCGCGCATTTGCCGGTCTCGCGGGTGTTGTGCGCCTGCGCGATGATCTCCCCCCGCCGGACGACGACGCAGCCGACCGGCACTTCGTCAAGTGCGGCGGCTTGCTCGGCTTCCCCGAGGGCGATCTTCATATATTCTTCGTCGGTCATAAAAACTCCTTTTTTCAGAAGGGGAGGAAGGTCAGAACGAGGCAGAGCAGGGCGGGCAGGAGCAGAAGCGTCGTGAAGGCGCCGCGCAGCCCGCGTCCGGTCTCCCCGTCGGGACGAAACGCCGCTACGGTGCTCCGCTCGGGCGAGGTTTGGTCGAAGGGGGAGCGGAAGCGCAGGAACAGCGCCGCCGTCAGGGCGAGCGCCCCGATCACGGCGAGCGGCGCGATCTCCCCCGCGTAGGAAAGCGAGAGCGAAAGCGCGTTGTTGACGAGGTGGAACGCAAACGGGAGCCAGAAGGATCCCGACGAGGTGGCGAGCGCTCCGAGGAACAACCCCGCCGCGAAGGCGTAGGGCAGTTGGGCGAGGTTCATATGAACGAGCGAAAACAGGATCGCGGTCGTCCAGACCGCCGTCTGCTTTCCGTGCGGCAGGAACAGGCGGAGCAGAAGAAAGCGGAAGAAGAATTCTTCGGCAAACGCCGGGGCGAGCGCGTAGTTACAAAACAGAACCGGAAGAGGACCGGTCGGCGCGGGGGACGAGATCCCGAACAACCCCGCGAACGCCGCAGAGAGTACCGACAGGAGCATCACGGTAAGCAAAAAGAGCGGCAGGAGCCACAGATGCGCCCACGCCCGTCCGTCGGGCGCGTTCAGCGCGAGCGTTTCGCCGCGCTCTTCCCGCGGAAGAGGGAGCAGCACGATCGCGGGGAGCAACGCAGCCGCGATCTGCACCCCGAACGCCGCCGCGTCGCCCGGCAGATACGCGCCGAGAAAGCGGACGCAAAGCCAAAGGAGCAGCATCGCCGCCCCGATCGCCCCGGCCTTCTTCATCCGCGCACCCCCCTTCTTTCGGAATCGTTCCGGTCACGAATATAGTTTACCACACGCATAAAGGAAAGTCAATCCGACGGGTTTCTGAAATCGTTTCCGACTTTTTTCGTTTACCTATGGAAAAAACGGAAGCGATATGCTATAATAAATGTGAAAAACCGCCAAAAGGAGAAATCCTTATGAAAAAGAACCGCCGCTTTCTTGCCGGCGTTCTCGGATTTGAGAGACTGTCCAAATACGAGAACGACTATCTGCACGACTCGAACATCCGCAGTTGCAGTTACATGGGCTTTATCGTCGTTCTGCTTGAACTCTGGATGCTGATCCGGCAGGTGTATTCCAAGATCCTTCCGAAATATCAGGCGGGAGGAGTTCGACTGTTTGATCTGTTCGTGACCTATACGTCCAAATACTGGCTGTTCCTTCTGATCGGGCTGGGGCTGATGCTGTTCTGCCTGTTCTATCAGCGCGGAAAGCGGTTCTCGAAAGGAAAGTTCATCGCGCTGGTCGCGGTCGGCGTCGCCTGTATGCTTTATACCGCGGAATTAAGTCTGGAAAAGTTTACGGAAGCGGGCACCAAGACAAGCCATATCGTGTTCATTTCGGGCGAAAAGGTCAAGTTGGACGTCACGCCGGCAATGGCGCGCATCATGAACGCCATGCTGGTCACGATCTACGTTTTCCTGTTCGTGATCGGCGCGGCGATCGTGACCTACGCCTGCTTCAATTATTTCAAGGGCAAGCGGATCGTGATCCTCGAACACGTGGCGGTCACGTCGTTTACCCTGGTTTGTCTTGCGTTCGGCGTCTTCGTTTCGTACAGCGACTTCTGGGGCGGGAAAGAGATCATCTGTTTCTTAACGATGGTCATTTACGTCGTGTGCCTGCTCATCTACCGACCGTATATCACCGTCCTGATCCTCGGCGCCAGTTTCTACGGGTTCTACCGGGTTCTGCTTACTTTTGAGAACGGGCTGTCGTTTGAAAACCAGTCGATCGAGATCAGCGGCGTGATGCGCAAGATCATTTCGGGCGACGCCGTCAACTACGTCACCTTCTTCATCTCGCTCACGACCATCTGCTTCGCGATCTATCACGGGCGGCTGGTCGAGGCGCGCAAATCCAAGGCGCTCGAGAAGAGCGCGACCGAGGATCAACTCACCGGGCTGTTCAACTACAACCACTTCTCCGAGTTGGCGACCGAAAAGATCCGGAACGCGACGGGCGACCTGTCGGAAAACGTTCTGCTCTTCGTCGACGTCCACAACTTCAAGGCGTTCAACGACCAGAGAGGGTTTGAGGCGGGCGACCGGTTCCTCGTCTCGATCGCCGGGTATATCTCCGACGTGTTCCGCGGCTCGCTCTACGGACGGCAGGCGGACGATCACTTCGTCGTCCTGACCGGGACCGAGGGACTGACCGAAAAACTCGACGCGCTGAACGAAAAGGTCAGCGACTACGACGACGAGATCCTGCTCGGCGTCAACTGCGGCGGCTATCACCTGAACGCCAACAGCGAGGATCCGCGCGTCTGCATCGACCGCGCGCGCTACGCCGCCCACCTGATCAAAAACCGGTTCCAGACCGTCTATATCGAGTACGACGAGAAGATGAGCGAGGCGTACCGCAAGCGCCTGTACGTCATCAACAACATCGACAACGCGGTCGAAAACGGCTGGATCGTCCCGTTCTATCAGCCGGTGGTCTGGTCGGATACCGAACAACTCTGCGGCTGCGAGGTACTTGCCCGCTGGATGGATCCGGTCTACGGACAACTCTTCCCGAACGAGTTCATTCCGGTCCTCGAGGAGTACCGCCTGATCCACAAACTCGACCGCGCGATCTTCGAGTTCGCCTGCCGCGATCTGCGCGCCGCCATCGACGTCGGGAAACCGGTCGTTCCGGTCTCGCTCAACTTCTCGCGGCTCGACTTTGAGTTGATGGACGCGGTCTCCGAACTCGACGGACTGGTAAAGAAATACGGACTGACCAAAGACCTGATCCACGTCGAGGTGACCGAGAGCGCCCTGACCGACAACTTCTCGAAACTGAACGAGGCGATCAACCGCATCAAGGATCTCGGCTACTCGCTGTGGCTCGACGACTTCGGAAGCGGGTATTCGTCCCTGAACGTCCTGAAGGATTACCAGTTCGACGTCATCAAGATCGATATGCGGTTCCTCTCCAATCTCGAGAACAACGAGAAGGCAAAAAACCTGATCGACTGCATCATCCAGATGGCGAACCGGATCCATATGCTCACCCTGACCGAGGGTGTCGAGACCAAAGTGCAGGCGGACTTCCTGAACAGGATCGGCTGCACGCGCCTGCAGGGCTATCTGTTCGGCAAACCGATCCCGAAAGAGGCGCTCTACGATCGCATCGACAAAGGCGAGTTGATCGTCTCGGGAAAGAGACTGTAAGGGGAACGCACAAACCGGCACGCAAAGGCACGAACCCCGCCGACGGGCGGGGCTCGTGCCTGTTTTTCGTCGGGGACAGACGCGTCTTTGCGCAACGAAAAACCGGGACGGACGGCGTTGACCTTTTGCGGGAAGTGTGGTAGAATGAATTCAACAAAAACAGACAAAAGGAGCGAGCCATGGAAACTAAATATGATACTCTGGCAGAAGAGTGGGTGCTGAATATGTTGCATGTTCACGGGCATCATTTTGCGATGAGAGCAACCTCAAGCACCAATCCCGATTGGGACATTGTGGAGTTTATTGAAGATAAAAATTCAGCAAACAACGAATGCTATAAACCGCATTATTATCAGGTTAAAGCGCACGATTGGGAGAATTCAAAAAGCCATACAATTAATGCGGATTTTGCTAAGTTGAAGAATGATAAAAAGGTTGAGTATTTATACCTTGTTATATTTAAATCCATGGGAGAACCGGAAACATACCGATTTAATTTGGAAAAAGACATAAAAGAGAGGCCGAAAGGACAAAGAACGGGCTTGTTCGATGAGAGTGGCGCGTTGCTTTATTCAAACAGAGTTAGAGGCGGCGGCAAGAGGACGAT
>CAMZBE010000004.1 GCA_947304475.1 uncultured Clostridia bacterium | reverse complement strand
AATCGAACCAACGACACGAGGATTTTCAGTCCTCTGCTCTACCAACTGAGCTACAGAGGCAAAGGGAAGAAGGATGGCGACCCGGATGGGGCTCGAACCCACGACCTCCGCCGTGACAGGGCGGCGCTCTAACCAACTGAGCTACCAGGCCATCGTCCTCTTTTTTCCCGGACTTTTGTCCGAGACGAATAGTATTATAGCAAAGCGAAAACCGTTTGTCAATACCTTTTTGCGAAAAAAACGAAAAGGATGCCCGTCGGCGAAGGGAGCGCGAATTCCGGTTGCATTTCCCTTATGTTTCTGCTATAATGGAAACGTACCCGGGCGTGATTTCGTCCGGGCAATCGGGGAAAGGGCGCGTCGGTTCCGGCGCTGTACGATGAAAAAAACGGTTGTTGTTCTGCTCTTGCTTTGTACTCTTCTGGTGAGTTGCGTTCAGCAAAACAAAGGCGTTGACAATTCCGTTTCTTACGGGGGAGAACAGGACGGTTCGAACGCTGAAAACTCTACCGCTCCCGGAAATGAAACCGTCGACTCCTATTTGGACGTCGTGTGCTATCCCGCAAAGAATTTCGGAACTTTTTTGGTCGGCAGTCAGGATGATACAGACGTTTTGTCGCTTCAACTTCCGAGTTCTTGGGTTTTAACAAAAAAAGATTCGTCTTACGTGATCTCGAGCGAGCGCGGAGAAATCGGCATGATTTTTTCCGGTGTCGCCCGGGACGCGGCATTATGGGAACCGGCTCGTACGGAAAAGTATAAACCAACGACGACGGTTTCCGTCAATAAGATCATTGAAAAACGTATTGGCGGTTCCGATTTCCGTCATCGCTTTGTCTTTACCTATCAATCGAACAACGGCGAACGGACGGTTACGTTAACGTCGAATTATGCGGAAGCGGATTCCAATACGCAAAGAACGATTTGGTTGGGCGCAAATACGAAACAGTTGAGAACCGATCCGAAAATCGGTATCATTTCGGCTCCTTCTGCGAAAAAGAGCGTGTTGATCCTCGGGAACAGTTTTATCAGGACTTCCAATATCGGGAATATCCTGCAGGAAATGTGTAACAAGAACGGAAAAACCTGTACCGTTACCGCTTATTCCCGCGGATATGCCAATATCGGCACCTATTCAAGCGATACCTCGATCATAAACAGCATAAAAGCCAAAAATTACGGTGCCGTTTTCATTTGCGGCTGCTATAGCAGCGCCGGGGAACAAGCGAATAACTACGGGACGTTGAGAGAGGCTTGCAATACGGCGGGGATCCCGCTGATCCTTTTTCCGGCGCACAATGAGAGCCTCGAAATCATCAACGAGATTCGCAAAAAGTATCCCGATGATCTCTTTTTGAATTGGAAGGAGGAAATCAATACTCTGATCTCCAAAAAAGGAATCGGCGTTTCGAGTTTTTGCATCAACGACGAGCACAAACACAGCACTCCTTTGGCGGGATACGTGGGGGCGCACATGATCTACCGCGCGATTTTCGGCGCGGTCCCCAAAAAGTATACGTCGGACGTTTTTGATTCTGCCTCTTATTACGCAACCCTCGGAGATTACGTTACCAGTCCGGCTATCGTGTTCGACGGGAAAGTCACGATCTATGATCTCGGTTTCCAATGAAGAACGTGCTTTTGTTCGACTGTTTCGGCGTGGTGATGCGCGAGGTCGCGCCTTACTGGTTCCGGCGCTACTATACCGCCGAAGAGGCGGATCGGATCAAGGAAGAGATGATGCACGACGGCGACGTCGGGGCGGTCCCCGACGACGTGCTCTACCGGAGGCTCGGGGCAACCGTCGGCGTGCCGGGAGAGACGATCCGGCGCGAGTGGGAAGACCTCGTGATCCCGAACGCCGACACGATCGCCCTGATCCGCGAACTGAAGTCCCGCTACCGCGTTGCGCTGCTCTCGAACGCGATGTCGGAATACCTGCGCTACGCGCTGAAAAAATGCGGGATTGAAGACCTTTTCGATTTTACCGTCGTGTCCGCTGAAGTCAAACTGGTCAAGCCCGATCCCGCGATCTTCAAGTTCGCCCTTGAACGCGCGGGGGTGGACGCGAAAAACGCCCTGATGATCGACGACGTACAAAAGAACCTCGACGGCGCGAAAACCGTCGGGATCGACGGCTATCTTTTCCGGGACGCCGCGGGGCTTCGCACGTTTCTTGCCCAAGACGCGGGGAAGCAGACGCCGTGACGCCCCGCTTTGGAACGTGACGCCCGCGCATCGAGTGATGCGCGGGCGTCGTTTTTTATTTGCTTTTCAGCGTTTTGAGGTAGTCCTTTTGCTCCGGGGTGACGCGGTAACTTTCGATCGCCTTTCGGATCGTTTTGTCGTGCGTCCACGCCGGCAGGCGGCGTTGTTCCAGATAGGGGATCGTCTCGTCCCACTGCTTGGCAAGAGACGTGGCGTAAAACCACGCGACCGTCATACCGACGTAGTACTCTTCCTGCGGGATCTTCGCCGGGAGCGCGAGGATCGCGGGAGAGAAGTTTTCGTCGAGGTAGTACGCCATCAAAAACCCGACCGCGGCGCGGCGGATATAGGGCAGGGGCGACGCGAGCCAGCGCTTGATATGCGGGAGCGTCTCATCCGGACGGCGGGCGAAAACTTTCGGGCGGAGAATATCGGTGACCGCCCAGTTGTCGGCGTAGGGCAGGAAGGCGTCGAGTTCCGCAAGCGCGGTTTCAAAGTCGCGTTCGCGTCCGACGAGGATCGCGTGGAGCAGGTTCTCTTCGAGCGTTTGGTGCGGGAGCGCGGCAAGGAACGCCGCCGCTTCGTCGCCCTTGATCTCCTTCGCCAGCGCGCGGAGTTGCGGCAGCCGCACGCCGAGGATCTTGTTGCGCGGGACGGTCGGGATCAGTTTGGCTTGGAAGTCCGCGTAGGCGGGATCGGCAAGCGACGCAAGTCGCGCGGAGAGCATTACTTTTTATCCCTTCCGCCCGAGATCAATTGCCGGATCGCGCCGACCGCGCCGAAGAGCACGCCCGCGATGGGCCAGACGATCCAGGTCTTTCCCCAGTCGCCCGAGAGGAAACTCCATGCCAGGTATCCGGCGATCACGGTGCACCAGTAGGCGGACGCGAGCGCTTCGTCGGCTTTGTCCTGCTTCTTCTGTTCTTCGGAGACTTCGATCTCGGAGAGCAGGAAGGTAAAGCCGCCGCGGACGATCGCAACGTGCACGATGGAATAGACGCCGCCCCCGAGAACGGGGAAGAGCAGAGCGGTGAAGTAGAGGGAGACGGCGTCGGACACGCCCATTCCGCCCGCGACCGAGATCGGCAGGACCGAGAGGATGCAGAGGATGATCCCGACGGTCAGTCCGACGGCGTAGGTGTGATCGTGTTGGCGGCGCTTTTCTTTGAGCATACCCGACACGCCGTAGGCGGTCTCAAAGCCGTCCTTTGCAAGGAAAGAGTACTTGGCTTCCCGCAGTCCCGCGCCGATGAAGAGCGCGACGCCCGCCGCGATAAGAAGGAACAGTCCTGCCAGCCCGATCGAGACGGCGGTTCCCTCGGCGATCTGTCCCGCCGCGGAAAACCCGAGCAAAAGGATCAGAAGGGCGGGGCAGAGGACGCAGAGCAGGACGCCGAGCGAGATCGTGCCCGCGTCGCGCCGTTTCATGGAAAGGAAGTCGTTTGCCTCTTCCATGGTGACGACGTGCTTCGCGCCGTGCTCCGGCGTATCGGTCGCGGGGGCGGCGTCGTCGGGTTCAATCTCGTCCTTCAGCAGGTAGTCGGTTGAGACGCCGAAGAGTTCGGCGAGCAGAATGACCTTCTGAAGATCGGGCGTCGCCTGCGCGCTCTCCCATTTCGAGATCGCCTGCCGCGAGACCGACAGTTTTTCTGCGAGGTCCTCCTGCGACCAGCCGTTCTTTTTGCGTTCGTTGATGATTTTGTCTGCGAGTATCATGGTTTCGTCTCCTGTTGTGGTCTGCCCGGTCCGGCGTCTTGCCCCCGGGACGCTTTCATTCTACCACGGTCGGGGCGGGGGCGTCTACCAACCGGGGGTTGCTTTTTGTTAAATCGCGGTTGCGTTTTGCGGTTTTTTCGGTTGCAGGGGCGGTTGCAGGCGGTTTTTATTCGCCCGCGTCTTCGGGGAGAAGCGACCGCAGATAGGTCTCGATCTGAAAGTCGCCGACGATGCGGTACCTGCTTCTGTTGGCAGAACCGATCAGAATTTCGTTGCCGGCGACGACTTCAAAGGTCTTTATCACGCTGTTTCCATTATAAAAAACAACCTGATACAGCAGGGCAAGCGGCTTCTGCTTTCCGTGGACGATCACTTTCTGCATTTTCAGGGCGGCGAGCGTTGTTCGTACGTTCTCTACGGTCTCGGGATCCGTGATCTCGTAGTCGACGTAGGACGTATCGCCCTGCGGATACTCCCGGATCACGATCTTGTCGGCT
This sequence comes from uncultured Clostridia bacterium, assembly GCA_947304475.1. Taxonomy (GTDB): domain Bacteria; phylum Bacillota; class Clostridia; order Oscillospirales; family CAG-272; genus UBA1740. The sequence continues at coordinate 15,655 of CAMZBE010000004.1, read as the reverse complement.
TCCGACAGGTTTTTCAGAGGTCTTGTCGGGATCACGTCCCGAAGCGCGATAAAGAGCAAAAACGCCAGCAGGGCGACGACGATCAGGGTAACGACGATCTTGGCTTTCATTCTTCTATCTCCGCGAGGTCCTGTGTGTCGGGGCGGTTTTCAAGTAAAGGATACCACAAAAGAGTGAGATTTGCAAGAGAGAGCGCGGTACTTTTCGCACCGAGGGATTGCGGGCAATCCCGCAAGGCGATATGTTGCTCCTCAACGCGATATACGCTTCGCGTGCGATATGTCGCCGCCCTTGGCGCTGACGCGATATGCCGCGCAAGCGCGGCGTGGACAACGGTTTTTACCGAAAGCAGGGAAGACCGAAAAAGCGGCGGCCGTAGAACCGCGGAACGGCGAGGAAGGAGCCTTTTCGCTTTTGTTCTCTTCCTTAATGAAGTTCTTTGCCGCGCTTTCCTTACCGCGCCCGCCCGTGGGTTGCGGGCGACGCCATCAAGAAAGCGGGCGTCCTCCCGTCCTCGTAAAAAAACTTCGCGCGCGGGGTTGCGCGGGGGCGCGTGATGTGCTATAATAAAATGTAATTTGAAGCAAAAGGCGGAACCGACGATGGAAAACAGGCACGACGGATACGTTTCCCCCCTGTCGACGCGCTACGCGAGCGCGGAGATGCAGGCGGTCTTTTCCGACAATTTCAAGTTCCGGGCGTGGCGGCGGCTCTGGATCTCGCTGGCGCGTGCGGAAATGGCGCTCGGACTACCCGTGACGAGCGAGCAGATCGCGGAGATGGAAGCGCACAAAGACGACGTCAACTACGAGGTCGCCGAAGCCCGCGAAAAGGAAGTGCGTCACGACGTGATGGCGCACGTTTACGCGTTCGGCAAACAATGCCCGAACGCCGAACCCATCATCCACCTCGGCGCGACCTCCTGCTACGTCGGGGACAACGCCGACGTACTGGCGCTCCGCGAGGCGTCCGGGATCGTACTGAAAAAAGCCGCGCAGGTGCTTCGCAACCTGAAAGCGTTCGCCGTCAAATACCGCGCGCTCCCCTGTCTCGGCTACACGCATCTGCAGCCCGCGCAACTGACCACGGTCGGCAAGCGCGCCACGCTCTGGATGTACGAACTCTCGTCGGATATCGAGGAACTCGAACACCGCCTTGACAAACTGCTCCTGCTCGGAAGCAAGGGCACGACCGGCACACAGGCGTCCTTCCTCGAACTGTTCGGCGGCGACCACGAAAAGGTCAGGAAACTCGACCAAATGATCGCCGACGATCTCGGTTTCCCCGGCACGGTCGCCGTCTCGGGGCAGACCTATTCCCGCAAGGTCGACGCCAACTTCCTCGCGGTTCTGTCGGGCTTTGCGCAGTCGGCGTACAAATTCGCAAACGACCTGCGGATCCTGCAGTCTTTCGAGGAACTCGAAGAACCGTTTGAAACCCACCAGATCGGCTCGTCCGCGATGCCTTACAAGCGCAACCCCATGAGAAGCGAGCGGATCTCCGCCCTGGCGCGGTACGTCATTTGTGACTCGCTTAACCCCGCGTTCACGGCGGGCACGCAATGGTTCGAGAGGACGCTCGACGACTCTGCGAACCGCCGGATCTCGGTATCCGAGGCGTTTCTCGCGGTCGACGCGATCCTGAACATCTACATGAACGTCACCTCGGGACTGGTGGTCTACGATCGCGTGATCGACCGTCGCGTCCGCGAAAAACTGCCGTTCATGGCGACCGAAAATATCCTGATGAAATCGGTCAAGGCGGGTGGAGACCGGCAGGCGCTGCACGAACGGCTCCGGGTACATTCCCACGCCGCCGCCGCGCACGTCAAACTCGAGGGCGGGAAAAACGACCTGCTCGAGCGGATCAAGGGCGATCCCGCCTTCCCGATCAAAGCCGAGGAGATCGACGCCGTGCTGGATCCCGCGCTCTACGTCGGACGCGCCCCCGAACAGGTGGACGAGTTTATTTCGGGTGTAATCGATCCCATTCTCGCCCGCTACCCCGACGCGGGACTGGTCGGCGAACTCAACGTATAAGTTAAAGAACCATAGATAAAGGAGAACGAAATGGCAACTATTCTGGAGGGAATGTCCCACACGTTCAGCGAGTATCTTCTGATCCCCGGGTACACCGACGAGAACTGTATCCCCGCGAACGTCTCGCTCAAAACCCCGCTCGTGAAGTACCGTCCCGACGAGGAAGAGTCCCCGATCACCCTGAGTATCCCGATGGTCTCCGCGATCATGCAGTCGGTTTCCGACGACAGAATGGCGATCGCGCTGGCGAAGGAAGGCGGGCTATCCTTCATCTACGGCTCACAGAGCATTGAGGACGAGGCGGCGATGGTCGCCCGCGTCAAGAACTATAAGGCGGGCTTCGTCGTCAGCGACTCCAACCTGAAACCCACCGACACCCTCGCCGACGTGCTCGCGCTGGTCGAGCGGACGGGGCACAACACGGTCGCCGTCACCGAGGACGGCACCGCGACCGGGCGTCTGGTCGGCGTGGTGACCGGGCGCGACTACCGCGTCAGCCGGATGTCCACCGATCTCAAGGTCTCGACTTTCATGACGCCGCTTGAAAAACTGGTGACCGCCCCCGCTTCCACCTCGCTCAAAGAGGCGAACGATATCATCTGGGATCACAAACTGAACTCGCTTCCGCTGGTTGACGAGAAGGGACGGCTCTGCTACTTCGTCTTCCGCAAGGACTACGACCAGCACAAGCAGAACCCGCAGGAAATGCTCGACTCGAGCAAGCGGTATATGGTCGGCGCGGGTATCAACACGCTCGACTACGAGAAGCGCGTTCCCGCCCTGATCGCGGCGGGCGCGGACGTCCTCTGCATCGACTCCTCCGAGGGCTACACCTGCTGGCAGAAGAAGACACTCGACTTCATCCGCGAGAACTACGGCAACGCCGTCAAGGTCGGCGCGGGGAACGTGGTAGACCGTGAAGGGTTCCTGTTCCTCGCCCGTGCGGGCGCCGACTTTGTCAAGATCGGTATCGGCGGCGGCTCGATCTGCATCACACGTGAGCAGAAGGGTATCGGCCGCGGACAGGCAAGCGCCGTGATCGAGGTCGCGGCGGCGCGCGACGAGTACTACCGCGAGACCGGCGTCTACGTTCCGATCTGCTCGGACGGCGGTATCGTCCACGACTACCACATGACGCTCGCGCTCGCGATGGGCGCCGACTTCCTGATGCTCGGCCGGTACTTCGCCCGCTTCGACGAGTCCCCGACGCCGAAACTCCAGGTCAACGGCACCTACGTCAAGGAGTACTGGGGCGAGGGTTCCAACCGCGCCCGCAACTGGCAGAGATACGACCTCGGCGGCAAAGCCAAACTCTCCTTTGAAGAGGGCGTCGACTCCTACGTCGTCTACGCCGGCTCGCTCCGCGACAACGTGGCGAAGTCGCTCTACAAGGTCAAATCCACCATGTGCAACGTCGGCGTTCTGACCATTCCCGAACTGCAAAAGAACGCGCGGATCACCCTGGTCAGCGCGACGTCGATCGTCGAGGGGAGTTACCACGACGTCACTTTGAGAAGTACGGCGAACATCAAGAATTAAGACGAAAAAAAGGAAAACGGCGGCACCGATCGTGTCGCCTTTTCCATATCGGGCAGGGGACAAACCGAATAAAGGATACGGTACATGAAAACCTTTGAAAAAGTCAAATTCAACGGCACGTTCCGGGTGTATCAGCAAAGGGTGCTCGACAAAGCGGACAAATACCTTTTGGACGGACGGATCAACGTCGTCGCCGCGCCCGGGAGCGGCAAGACCATACTGGGTCTTGAACTGATCCGGCGGCTGAACGCGCCCGCCGTGATCTTATCGCCCACTACGACCATCAAGTACCAGTGGGGCGCGCGGTTCGCGGGCAATTTCCTCGAAAAGGGCGAGGATCCCGCCGAATACTTCTCCTACGATCTGCACGAGATCACGCTGCTGAACTCGATCACCTACCAGGCGCTTCATTCGGCGATGGATCACGCCCCGGTCGAGGAAGACGGGGTCACGGTCGACTATTCCGACGTCGACATCTTCCGGATCATCAAGGAATACGGCGTCAAGACCATCTGCCTTGACGAGGCGCACCACCTGCAGAACGAGTGGCAGAAAGCGCTTGAAAAGTTCCTCGACGGGATCGGTCGGGACGCGAAGATCATCGCGCTGACCGCCACCCCGCCCTACGACGCGGGGCAGACCGAATGGGAGCGGTACGAGCGTGTTTGCGGCCCGATCGACGAGGAGATCTTCGTCCCCGAACTGGTGAACGACAAAACGCTGTGTCCCCATCAGGACTACGTGTATTTCAACTACCCGACCAAGGAAGAGACCGCGTCGTTCAAGGACTACCGGAGCAAGGTCGTCACGGGGCTCGACGAACTGATGGCGCTCCCGATCTATCCGAAGGTCTACGAGTATATCGCTTCGCAGTACCAAGAAGATCGGGAAACGCTCTACGAGAACACGCGGGGCGTCATCGCGACGCTGATTCTGCTTAACTCCTTCGGGATCGCCGTCGACGTGACGATCGTCAAATCGTTCACCGGCAAGAAGAAACTCCCGGGTCTTACCGTCGAGTTTTCCGAGAGGGCGTACCGCTTCCTGCTTGAAAGCGACATCTTAAACGAAGACGAGAAGAACGAGATCCGCCGGGTACTGAAGGGCAACGGATTGACCGAGCGGGGGCAGCCGGTGTTCTCCTTAAAAGAGAACGCCAAACACAAGTTGCTCAGTTCCGTCGGGAAACTGAAGAGCATCACCGAGATCGTCAAAAGCGAGAGCGGCAACCTCGGCGACGCGCTGCGCCTGCTGATCCTGACCGACTACATCAAAAAAGAGACGGTGAAGGATCTGTTCTCGGGCAAAACGCCCTCGGACGTCAGCGTCGTTTCGATCTTCGAGTGCCTGGCGAAGAGCGATCCCTCGTACCGGATGGGCGTGCTCTCCGGCGGGCTGATCATCCTTCCGACCGATTGCAAGCAGTACCTTGAACACCTCGGCGCGAAGATCACGCAGATCGGGGATACGAACTATTCGGAATTCTCGTTCGGAACGGTCAAGAACAAGGACAAGGTCGACGCCGTGTCCGAACTGTTCGAGCGGGGGATCATCCGGATCCTGATCGGGACCAAGGCGCTTCTCGGCGAGGGGTGGGATTCGCCCTGCATCAACACGCTGATCCTCGCCAGTTTCGTCGGGAGTTTCATGCTCTCCAACCAGATGCGGGGAAGAGCCATCCGGATCGATAAAAACAATCCGAACAAGGTGTCGAACATCTGGCACCTGGTCACCCTGGAACCCGACTACGTTTTTGAAGACTCGGCGCTGAACGCGCACGCCCTGAAGCGGCAGACCGATTTCGACCGGATCGTTTCGTACGACTACGAAACGCTTGAGCGGCGTTTCGAGTGCTTCACCGGTCCCAACTACACGACGGGCGAGATCGAGAACGGGATCGAACGCCTGACCGCCATCCGTCCGCCGTTCGACGAGAAGGGCGTGGAACGGATCAACCGCGAGATGCTCTCTCGCGCGATGCAGCGGGACGATACGCAGAGCAAATGGTCGACCTCGCTCCAATGCGGCACCAAACTCACCGAAGAGATCTCGGTCCCGAAAGAGACCGTCATCAAGCCGGTCGTTTTTACCAACTACCTTGCGCTGGTGATGCTTTGCTCGGTTGACGCGGCGGTCACGATGGCGGAGATCACCGTCCTGAGGACGCTGGTCGGCGTTCAGGACGTCCCCGTCACGCGGCTCCTTCCGGGGCTTGCGCTCCTCGGACTGCTGCTCGCCGCGACGATCGCGGCGGCAAAACAGGCGAGAAAGATCATCTTGCACTCGACCCCCCGGAAGACAATGACGCACCTGGCAAACGCGCTGCTCAAGACGCTGCAGGAATGCAACAAGATCGAGTACCGCGCATCCGTTGTGTCCGGCGGCAGCGACGTGTCGGTGTACCTGTTGCTCAAAAACGCGTCGACCTACGAAGCCAACCTGTTCAACACGGCGGTAAGCGAAATGCTCTCCCCGATCGACAACCCGCGCTATATCCTGATCCTAAAAAAGCGGGGGCGCCCGTGTTACGAGCAGTCCTACGCCTGCCCCTCGATCCTCGGGCAGAAGAAGGAAATGGTCGAACTCTTCGCAGACAACCTGACCGGACGGATCGGCGATTTCGAGATCGTCTACACCCGGAACGACGAGGGAAGAAAACTGTTGATGAAGGCGAAAAAACACGCGCTGATCTCAAAAAGCGAAAACCAATCGCCGAAACGCAGGCGGAGAATCGCCCGTTTCGAATAGTGCGACCGCCGCACGGGGCACCGTGCGGCGGCGGTATTATTCGTCTTCTCCGCACATCCGGTCGACGGCGTGATCGAGCGCGTCGGCGCATTTTTTGCCCGCCTTTTTCATCGCGCGCTTCGCGTCGTTCCGCTTGCACCACAGCAGCGCCCCCGCCGCGCCGAATCCCATCGCCGCCGCGATCCAAAACACCGCCATCGGCGAACAGCACTCCCGCCGCTTTTTCTTGTCTTTGCAAAGCATCATCATTTCCGACACCTCTTTTTTGCCTTATTATCCCCGCCGCGCGGCGCGCTTATGCGCGGGATTGTTGCTTGACAAAAAACGCCTTTATGATATAATACGATTGAAAAGTTACAAGGAGGCGGTTATGGTGGAAAAAGAAGCGCCGCGCAAAACGTTTTATCACGGCTCGTCCGTAAAGGGCATTCGTGTTCTGACACCGTTTGCGGCGTCCCATAACACGATCAAGAAATCGGTCGTCTATCTGACGCCGAATGAAACCCTCGCTCTTTTTTACATCTGGAACCGGACTTACAGATTCGTTACGTTTGAGGAAGACGAACGGGGCGTCGTCGTATATACGGAATGGTATGAAAATCAGTTTGAAGATTTGACGAAGGGACTCAGCGGAAGCGTTTACGAGTGTGCGGACGATCCTTGTATCCACGCCACGCACGTGGCGGGCGTGTTTAACTCTGATGTCCCGGTGCGAATCTCAAAAGAAACGGTCATCGACGACGTGTTTGAAGAATTGCAGAAGAGGATTGCGGACGGGCGCGTCGTTTTGCGCAGATATCGGTCGCTTGGCGAAGCGGAAAAAGAGAGTATCGTCAAAGAAACGATTGTCCGCGCGATCCACATGGAACACCTCTTGAACGCCGAGCCGACGGAATACACCGCTGCAAAAAGCGCTTTCATCAAGGAGCATTTCCCGGATTCGTGGAGCATCGCCGAAAAAAAGAGCGACGAAGAGATCAAAACAATGATCGGCGCATGGAGAGGAACTCACTAAAATCTCCGGAATTCAATCCACCCGCTCGCGCCGGCAAACGCAAAATCCATTGGTAACATTTGCAACTTAACCGCGCCAGCAAATGCTGCCGTGGCAGGCGCAGGCAGATGCAGAATTCGCGTTTGCGTTCCGAAGGCGTATACACATACGCCGAGAGGTTGTAAACGCGGATAGAAAAACGAATACAAACGAAAAGAAGAAACCCGTTCGCGTTCGCGAACGGGTTTCAACATGAAATGCGTTTTGCTATGCAGGAATTCCAAGCACAGTGAAAAGCATTATTGGACTCAATATAATCCATTCGTTTTTCGGTCTGCGCTGAAATGCGTCTGTCACTCCACAGTGACAGACTTAGCAAGATTGCGGGGTTGGTCCACGTCGCACCCGCGGGCAAGGGATACTTGATAGGCAAGCAGTTGCATCGCCGTCGCCAGCGCGATGGGCGCGACGGTCTCGGGGCAGTCGGGGCAGACGAAGGCGATCTTCGACATCTCGCGGAGTTCGGTCGTGCCCTCTTTGCCCGCGGCGAAGACGAACAGGTTGGCGCCGCGCGCGACGACCTCCTTCATGTTGCCGACCATCTTCTCGCGGATCCCGGCTTCGCTCGAAAGGGCGACGACCGGGGTGCCCGGCTCGATCAGCGAGATGGTGCCGTGCTTGAGTTCGCCGGCGGCGTACGCCTCGCTGTGAATGTAGGAGATTTCCTTCAGTTTGAGCGACGCTTCGGCGGCGAGCGTGGCGTCGAAGAGCCGACCGATGAAGAACATATCGTCCTTTTCGGCGATATCGGCGGCGATCGATTTGAGTTCCTTTTCGCGCGCGATGATCTTCTTGATCTCGGCGGGAAGGGCGACGGTCAGATCGGAGACGTACTTGCGGGCGACGTCCTCGGAAACCGTATTGCGGATCAGTCCCGTCCAGACGCCGAAGAGCGTCATCAGCGCGGTCTGCACGGTGTACGCCTTGGTGCTGGCGACGGCGATCTCGGGACCGGCGTAGGTGTAGAGCACCGCGTCGGATTCGCGCGCGACGGTCGAACCGACCGTGTTGACGATCCCGAGCGTGAAGGCGCCGGCGGCTTTCGCCAGGCGGAGCGCCGCGATGGTGTCGGCGGTCTCACCCGACTGGGAGATCAGGATCACGAGTTCGTCGGCTTCGATCACCGGATTGCGGTAACGGAACTCCGAGGCGATCTCGGCGGAGGCACGGACGCCCGCGACGCGTTCGAGAACGGCGGCGCCGGTCAGCCCCGCGTGGTACGCGGTCCCGCAGGCGACGATCCGTACCGAACGGACCGCCTTGATTCGGTCGGGCGACAGCCCCTCGGGCGTGAAATCGGGGATCCCGTCGGCGATGCGGGGGAAGAGCGTCTTCTTGACGGCGTCGGGTTCCTCGTAGATCTCTTTGTGCATGAAGTGGGCGTGCCCGCCGCGCATCGCGGCGGCAAGATCCCAGAGAGCCGTCTGCGGCTCGCGCTTGACTTCCGCGCCGTCGGCGCCGTAGACCGTCACGGTGTCGCGGGTGATCTTCGCAACGTCGCCGTTCTCGAGCGCGAGGTAGCGGCGGGTATAGGCGAGGATCGCCGTCACGTCGGACGCGATCAGGTTTTCGTTTTCGCCGAGCCCCACGATCAGCGGACTGTCCTGCCGCGCCGCCCAGATCTCGCCGGGGGTGTCGGCGAACAGAATCCCGAAGGCGTAGGAGCCGCGGATCTTCTTGATCGCTTTGAGGATCCCCGCAAGGCGGTCGCCGTCGCGGGTGCAGGCGTCGATTAAAAGCGCCGCCGCCTCGGTGTCGGTATCCGACTTGAAGACGTAGCCCTGCTTTTCCAGTTCGAGTTTCAGTTCGCGGCTGTTCTCGATGATCCCGTTATGGACCAGCATCAGGCGCTCGTTTCCGTGGGGGTGCGAGTTGACGTCGGTCGGCGCGCCGTGCGTCGCCCAACGGGTGTGTCCGATCCCGCAGCGGGTGTTGACGTTCTCCTCGCTTGCGAGTTTGTTTTCGAGGCAGGCGATCTTGCCCGCCGATTTGACCGAGCGAAGCGCGCCGCCCTTCTCAAAGAACGCGATGCCTGCGGAGTCGTAACCCCGATACTCAAGAGCGTGAAGACCGCCGAGAATGACCGTGTCCGCCTTTTTGGGACCGGTATAGCCGATAATGCCGCACATATGGTTTCTCCTAAATCAGAATTTGCGGGGAACGATCGAGCCGTCCCCTTTCAGAATGGAGCGTTCGGGGATAAACCCGCGAACGCGGGAAAGCGGATAGATGATGGCGTCGCGTCCGACGACCGAACCCGGGCAGAGCACGCTGTTGCACCCGACGTCCACGCCGTCGCCGAGGATCGCGCCGAGTTTGCGGAGTCCGGTCCCGATCTTTTCGTCCCCGTCCCTTACCGAGACGTTGCCCTTGTCGCTCCGGAAGTTGGACGCGACCACGCCCGCGCCCATATGCGCGCGGAAGCCGAGGATCGTGTCCCCGACGTAGTTGTAGTGGGGAACCTGGACGCAATCGAAGATCACGGCGTTCTTGACTTCGGTCGAGTTGCCGATGACGCAGCCCTCGCCGACAAGCGCCGATCCGCGGATAAAGGCACAGTGGCGCACCTCGGTTCCGGCTCCGATCACGGTCGGTCCCGCGATCAGGGCGCTCGGCGCGATCTTCGCCGTCTTGTGTGCCCAGACCTCGGGGGCGATTTCGTCGTACTCCTCCCGGGAGAGGGAAGCGCCGAGTTCCCGGATAAAGTCCTTCAGGGGAGTAAGGATCTCCCACGGGTAGCGTTTGCCCTCGAACAGGGGGGCGGCGAGCGTGTGCGTCAGATCCAACAGTTCTTCGATCTTCGGGATCGCCATCGTTTTTCTCCTGCGGCGGGAACCGCCGTTTTCGTCGTCGTTTTTGCGGTCGGAACCGTGCCCGTCCGCTTTGCATAACCTCTTATAATTATACCACCGGGCAGGACGTTTGTCAAGCGCGGATAAAGAGACCGCCCCTGTGTCGAGGGGCGGTTTATTCCTCGAACATCAGGTCGCCCGTGAGGTGCCCGGCAAAGCCCCCGCGCACTTCGCGCAGAACGCCGTCCTCGCTCTCGAGGACCGTGAAGGACGCGTTCGGAAACCAATCGCTTTCGTTCATTCGTTCGACCGTTCCGAACGTCGCCCGGCAGTGCAGGCAGCGGATCGGGGTGGCGTGGGTGACGGCGAGCACGGTTTTGCCGCGGTACGTCTTCACGATCCGGTCGAAGGCGTCTCCGATCCTGTCGTAGAGTTCACGCATACTCTCGCCGTCGCCCGGACGGCTGTTTGCGGGATCCTCCCGCCAGATGCGGAAACACTCGGGATAGAGCCGCGCGATATCGTCGAAATGCACCCCTTCCCACTTGCCCGAATAGATCTCGCGCAGCGAGGGATCGGGCAGGATCGGAAGCCCGAGCGCAATTGAGGTCGGCAGGGCGGTCTGGATCGCGCGGAGCAGATCGCTCGACAGGATCACGTCGGGGCGCAAAACGCCGCCGTTCGCGATATATTCGGCACATTTTTTCGCCTGCTCGAGACCGAGCGGGGAGAGGGGCAGTTCGCTGTGCCCGACGTAGATGCGTTTCAGATTTCCCTCGCTCTGCGCGTGGCGGAGCAGGATGACGGTGGTCTTCATTTCGTTCGGTCCCTTTCGGTTGTTCGTCTCCTATTATACCCGTTTCGACACGCCGACGCAAGAGGGAAAAGTGCTTTTCTTTGCTCTTTTTGCCTTTTTTTCGCGTGAAGTCCTTTTTTGTCCCCCGGGGTTGCATTTTCTACCCGAGTATGATATACTGTATTTTAAGAAACTATGTCTCCGCGCAAGCGGATCGGATTGATATAAAGGTGCCGCTCATGAAGAAAACGAAGAACCGGGAGGCGATGTTCTCGGCAAGGAAACAGATCCTGAATATCGGATTTGTCGTCCTGATCCTCGTCGTCACGTTCGTCTTCCTGTTTAACAGCCTCTCGGATTTCAACGATCCGGGATCCTATAAAGAGTTCCTCCGGACCACCCGTTGGTGGATCCTGCCGCTCGGGCTCGTCTGCCTCGTCCTCTCGGTGCTGTGCGAGGCGCGCAACCTCGGCATGATCTTAAAGTTGATCGGTCACAGAAAATCGGTCAGGGAATGTACGGTTTACGCCTCGTCGGATCTCTATTTTTCCGCCATCACGCCGTCGGCGACCGGCGGACAACCCGCCGCCGCCTACTATATGACCAAGGACGGCGTGCCGCTCTCGCAGTCGTCGGCGATCCTGGTCCTGAACGTCTCGATCTACACGCTCGGACTGCTCGTGATCGGGCTGCTCGCTCTGTTCATCCGCCCCGACTTCTACTCGGGATTTCAAAAGAACGAGGTCCTCTGCTTCTGGCTCGGGATCGGGTTTCACGGGCTTCTGATTCTGGCGTGCCTGGTCTTCATGTTCTCGAAGCGGATGGTTCTTCTGGTCGGGAACCTCGTGATCCGGCTGCTTTCCGCGTTGCATATCTTCAAGGACCGCGACGCCAAACTCGCCGCGTATCGCGCCTCGATTGCCAACTACCGCGCGTGCGTGCAGATCATTCGCGAGAACCCCGCGATCATCTTCCGATTGCTGTTCTATTCGGTGATGCAGCGGGTGCTCCTGATGCCCATCACCTACCTGACCTTCCTCGCCTGCGGCGTTGAGGTCGGCTTCGTCGATACGATGGTGATGCAGGCGTACTGTACGGTCGGCGCGTCCGCCATTCCGCTGCCCGGTGCGGTCGGGATCTCCGAAACACTGTTCGTCGATATGTTTTCGGCTTTCCCGGCGTTCGCGGGGCAGAACTCTCTTCTGATGTACGTGATGATCCTGTCGCGGAGCGTCTCGGGCTATCTCGCGATCGTCTTCTGCGGCTATATCACCATGAGCCATCATATCCGCTCGATCGTTCGCGCCGGTCGTACCGACGCCGATCTGGGCGAGGACGTCGAAGCCGACGTCCCCGAGGCGGAGGAGATCGCCGACGTCAACGAAGAAACCGGGCCGGAGCAGACCGGGACGCCGGACGACGGGCAACCGACGGATGAAGAGACGTTCCCGGACGATCCGCCGCCGGACGACCTGCCCGAGCCCGAGCCGCTCACGCGAACCGATCTGCCGGACGGGACCGAAGAAAACGAATGAAACGGAGCCGCCGCCCAAACCGAAGCGTGGCTCCGTCGTATTTTGAAACAGGAGAACGAACGTGAAATTACAGAACTATTCCGTGATGCCGCTGCTCCCCGAAAAGATCGGGGTGATCTGCGACGATATCGAGCGACAGGTAAAGGAACGCATCTGTTCCGTGCCTCTGTTCATGATGACGCTGGTCCCGGTCGGGACGCCGCCCCGGAAAGAGGCGGAATACCTGTGCGAAGCGTTCGATCTCTTCCGCGACCGGCTGGCGGAGCGGAGGATTTCGGCGGGGATTTTGGTGCAGGCGTCGCTCGGACACGACGGACGGCATCTGCCCGAACCCTCGTCCTTTACCAAACTCGTGCGGCTCTCGGACGGGTTTTCACCCGAGATCTGCTGTCCCGCCGATCCCGCCTTCCGGGCGCATTTCCGCGCCGTGTTCAAAACGCTCGCGTCCCACCGTCCCTCGGTCATTATGCTTGACGACGACTTCCGCCTGATGGCGCGTCCGGGCAGAGGATGCGCGTGCGCGCGCCACATGGCGGAGTTCAACCGCCGCGCCGGAACCTCTCTTACGCGGGAACAACTCTGGGATCATATCGCGGAAAAGGGGGCGAACGATCCCCTGACCAAGATCTTCATTCAAACCCAGATCGATTCGTTGGTCGGCTGCGTCCGCGAGATGCGGGCGGGCGTCGACGAAATCGATCCCGAAATCCCCGGCGTCTACTGCACCTGCGGGAACAGTTGCGAGGGGGCGGCGGAGATCGCCTCGATCCTGGCGGGGGAGGGGAACCCCTCGGTCGTCCGGCTGAACAACGCCAACTACACCGCGCCGGGCGCGCGCTTCCTGTCTCGGCCGTTTCTGCGCGCCGCCTATCAGCGCGAGGCGCTCGGGGATCACGTCGACGTGATGCTTGCCGAGACCGATACCTGCCCGCAACTGCGGTACAGTACCGCGGCGTCGATGCTGCACGCGCATTTCTCGGGGAGCATCCTTGAGGGCGCGCGGGGCGCGAAACAGTGGATCACGGATCTCGAGAACGCGGACGTCCGGGACGGCGAGGCGTATCGCCGGATCCTTGCCAAGTACGCCGGGTTCTACGAAACCCTTGCCGACCTGACGAAAGAGATGACGCCCGTGGGGTGCCGGATCCCGATCCCGTCTTCTCCGTCCTACTATTACTCGAAGGATCTTCTTTATCAGGCGTCGAACGGCGCATTTTTCAAGCACGCCTTCGCGCAGAAGGTGCTCGAACGGCTGGGGCTTCCGCTCTATTTCTCGTCGCGTCCGGGCGGCGTCGCGTTCCTCGACGGCGACCTCGCGCCCATGTATACGAAGGAAGAACTGGACGGACTGTTTGTCGGGACGACGGTGATGGACGCGACCGCGGCGCGCTCGCTCTCCAATGCGGGGTACGGCGACCTGATCGGCGTGACGGTCGGGGACTGGACGGGCGATCTTCCGAACGGGGATACGCTCGTGAACGACGGGCTGACCTGCCGCGAGCAGGTAAGACCGCAAAAACTCGTGCCGCGCTCCGACGGCGTGACCGTCGACTCGGTTCTGTTTAAGCAACTCGAGCGCGGAGAGCGCCTGCCGCTCGGTCCCGGGACGACGCGCTTTGCCCGCAAGGGCGGCGAAACGGTCGTTTTTGCCGGGACGCCCGATACCGAGTTCCAACTGACCGAGGCGTTTTCGTTCCTGTCGGCGCCGCGGAAAAAGCAACTGGTGCGGATCCTGCGCCCGACCGGGTGCCTGCCGGTCTTCTATCCCGGCGACGCCGAGGTGTATCTGCGCGCGGGGACCATGCCCGACGGCGCGCTCTTCTGCGGGTTCTTCAATATCGGGTTGGACGTCGTAGACGGGGTGGAACTGACGGTCGACAAAATCCCCGAAACGGTGTCGCGCCTGACGCCGGACGGGACGTGGGAAACCGTGTCCTTCACGGTTTCGGGCGATACGCTGACGCTCGCGATGCGGGCGGACGTCCTGATTCCCGAGGTCTTTCTGCTCCGGTAATCCCGCGCGTCACGCGTATACAATAAAAGGAAGCCGAAAAAGAGCCCCCGCGTCGTTTGCGACGCGGGGACTCTTTTATGAAGCGGGAAGAGGCTTACTCTTTCGGCGGGGTTTCGCCGCGGTCGAGCGCCTTTTTCTCGGCTTTCTTTTTATACATATCGGTATCCGCGATCCGGAGCAGTTCGTCGGGCGTGCCCGAGAAACCCGGATTGAAGAGTGCGACGCCGATACTGACCGAAAGACGGTAGGGAAGATCCTCTTTGATTTGCGTCGTCTGGATCGCCGTGTGGATGTCGCGCACCAACTGCTTGACGTTCTCTTCGGTGAACCGTTGCCCGATCACCATGAATTCGTCCCCGCCGAAACGGCAAGTCATATCGTTGCGATCACAGGTGGAGAGCAGGGCGTTCGCAATGGAGCGGACGGCGCGGTCGCCCTCGGAGTGTCCGAAACGGTCGTTGATCGACTTGAACTTATCGGCGTCGATCATCAGGCAGAAGAGCGTGTGGTTGTAGGAGACGTGCGTCAGCAGCCACGAGACCTGCGGCTCAAACGAATAGCGGTTGCGCGTTCCGGTCATCAGGTCGATGCGAAGCAGATGTTCCTGCTCGGCAAGGAAGGACAAGATCGCCGAGATCGAGAGGCAGATGGGCAGAAACGATCCGCCGTAGTAGAAGATCTGGATTACGAACGCGATCAGAATGGGCGGAAGAAACATCGAGAGCGCGAGGTATTCCTGCCGCTGGATCGGCGAAAGTCCCTTGCACCGATTGAAGATCATCGCCATCGACAGGATGATGCAGCCGAGCGAGAGGATGATGTGAACGGGGTAGAGCGGCCCGCGCGTATAGGTGTTTTCGGCGGTGATGCGGAAAATCGGGACGCCCGCCGCGTGAACGATCAGGGAGATCAGGTTGAGCGCCGCAAAGATCAGGTAGAGGATCGTGCGGCGGCGTTTCTTTTTCGGATCGAACTGAAGGCGGTCGTCACAGTAGATCAGCCAGAGCGGAGGGATACAGCCGATCACGGCGAAGTAGAACAGCAGGATTGCGGTATAAAGACCGCGCGAACCCGGAAAGACGTTTCCGTCGATCGCCCAGGCGGCAAGGTCAAGCGTGACGTATACCGCGATCAGGAT
>CAMZBE010000003.1 GCA_947304475.1 uncultured Clostridia bacterium | reverse complement strand
GCAGAAAGAACGTTTCTCGGTCGGTCGCGATTTCGACGACGTGCTGATCACCTCGGGCGGGCAGCAGGCGCTGGAACTGGCGTGCCGCGTGTTCTGCGATCCCGGTGACGCCGTGATCTGCGAAGATCCGAGTTTCATCGGCGCCCTGAACGCCTTCCGCGGCGTCGGCGCGAGGGTGGTCGGCGTACCGCTTGAAAACGACGGTATGAATATCGAACTGCTCGAAGAGAAACTGAAAAGCGAGCCTCGCGCCCGCCTGATCTACGTGATCTCGAACTTCCAGAACCCTGCCGGCATCTGCACGTCATATGCCAAACGGAAAGAGATCTACCGCCTCGCCAAACGGTACGGCGTAATGATCCTGGAGGACAATCCGTACGGGGAACTGCGCTTCTCGGGTGAGGATATTCCGACCATCAAGAGTATGGACGACGACGGGATCGTGGTCTACGCCTCCTCCTTCTCGAAGATCCTCTCGTCGGGGATGCGCGTCGGGTTCGCCGTCGCGCCGAAAGCCGTGATCGCCAAAATGACGGTCTGCAAGCAGACCGAGGACGTGCACACCAACCTGCTCTTCCAGATGCTCTGCCACCGCTTCATGACCGAGCGCGATTTCGACGCGCACGTGAAGACCATTCGCGATCTTTACCGCAGGAAGTGCGAGATCATGCTCGGCGCGATGGAGTTCAACTTCCCCGCCGCGGTCAGTTTTACGCGCCCCGAGGGCGGTCTTTTCGTGTGGTGCACCCTGCCCGAGCGGATTGATCTGCTTCCTTTCGTGAAAGCCGCGATGGAGAGAAAAGTCGCCGTCGTGCCCGGCACGGCGTTCGCCACCGACACGCAGCAATACACCGCGCACGCCTTCCGCGTGACCTACGCTACCCCGACCGACGAGCAGTTGGCGAAGGGCGTCGCGATCCTCGGAGACCTCGCGCGCGAAATGACGAAATAACGGAGATGTGACATGATCGGAGATTTGAAAACGGTACTATCCGGGGTGCAGCCCTCGGGCAACCTGACCATCGGAAACTATCTGGGGGCGATCAAGAATTTTTCCGCGTTTGCGGGGGAATACAAGCCCTTCTACTGCGTCGTCGACCTGCACGCGATCACCGTCCGGCAGGTCCCCGCGGAGTTGCGCCGCCGCACCTACGAGACGCTGGCGCTCTATATCGCGTCGGGGCTGGATCCCGAGAAAAACGTCCTGTTCGTGCAGTCGCACGTGCCGGCGCACGCCGAACTCGGTTGGATCCTCGACTGCTACACCATGTTCGGGGAACTCTCGCGCATGACGCAGTTCAAGGATAAGAGCGCGAAGCACGCCGACAATATCAACGCCGGACTGTTCACCTACCCGACCTTGATGGCGGCGGATATCCTGCTCTATCAGGCGGATCTGGTGCCGATCGGCGCCGACCAGAAACAGCACCTGGAACTCGCCCGCAATATCGCCGACCGCTTCAACCAGGTCTACGGCGAGACCTTCACCGTTCCGGAACCCTATATCCCGAAGTCCGGCATGAAGATCATGTCGCTGCAGGAACCGACCTTGAAGATGTCGAAATCCGATCCCAACCCCAACGCCGTCGTGCGCATCCTCGATCCGCGCGACGAGATCCTGCGCAAGTTCAAGCGCGCCGTCACCGACTCGGGTTCCGAGGTCCGCTTCTCGCCCGACAAGCCCGGCGTCTCGAATTTGATGACCATTTACTCCTGCTTTTCGGGCAAATCGTTTGAGGAGATCGAAACCGAGTTTGCCGGCAAGGGCTACGGCGACTTCAAAGCCGCCGTCGGCGAAGTGACCGCCGACGCCCTGCTCCCCGTGCAAAACGAGTTCAACCGCCTGATGGGCGATAAAACCTACCTCGAAACCGTCATGAAGTCCGGCGCCGAGCAGGCGTCCTACTACGCCCGAAAAACCTTGTCCAAAGTAAGAAGAAAAATTGGTTTCGTGAACTAACGAAGGGCACGCGCGCTTTCTTGTAAGAAAGCGCGGCAAAGAACTTCAATATGGGTTAGCGAGCGAAAACGCCCCGGCGGGGCGTTTTCGTGAAGCGGTGTCGCCCCAAAAACCCGTTTGAAGGAGCGAACATGCGGGCGACGCGCAAACGGGATTCGACGGCGACAGGGCGGAATATAAGCAAAACGGCGAGTGCGCTCGCCGTTTTGCGGTTCTATAGACGATATTGCATAGGTCCTCTTTGCCTCCGGTATCTTAAAAAACCGACTGCGCCAGCCCCTCCGCCCCGACTATAGGAGACGCGCACAGACAGATGCAGAATTCGCGTTCTCGCGCCGAAGCCTGTATACCAACCGTTCTTCGCCTTCGGCTCCGCACGCTTGCATACCGCGAGAGGTTAGCAAAAGAAAACGCCCCGGTGGGGTGTTTTCTTGAAGCGGTGTCGCCCCAAGAACCCGTTTGAAGGAGCGAACCTGCGGGCGACGCGCAAACGGGTTTCGACGGCGACCGGATCGCAAACGCGGATAGAAAAACGAATTCAAATCAAAAAGAAGAAACCCGTTCGCAGCAAGGGGTTCCCCGACGTGAGTTTACGAGCGTTGGGGGTTCCTGCATACGCGAGCGGGTTTCAACCTTAATTGCGTTTTGCTGTGTAGGGCTTTCAAGCGAAGCGAAAAGCATCAACGGATTATATTACATAATCCATTCGTTTTTCGGTCTGCGCTGAAATCCGTGCGTCAATTCAACGCTGCACGCGGCCGCTGCCGGAACCGCCTGCCAGCGCCTTCACTTCGTCCACGGTCACCATATTGTAGTCGCCCTGGATCGAGTGCTTCAGGCAGGACGCCGCGACCGCGAACTCGATCGCGTCCTGCGTGGAGTAGCCGGACAGGAGCGCGTAGATCAGACCGCCGCCGAAACTGTCGCCGCCGCCGACGCGGTCGACGATGTGCATATGGTAGGATTTCGAGAGGCAGTAGTCCTTACCGTCGTAGAGCAGACCTGCCCAGTCGTTGTCGTTTGCCGAGATCGAGGAGCGAAGGGTGATCGCGACCTTCTTGAAGCCGAACTTCTCGGCGAGTTGCCGCGCCACGCTCTTGTAGCCCTCGTGGTTGAGTTTGCCGCTGTCGATGTCGGTGTTCTCCGCGTCGATGCCGAACACGTCGTGCGCGTCTTCCTCGTTCGAGATGCAGACGTCGACGTAATCCATCAACTTGGTCATCGTGGCGCGCGCCTCGTCCCGCGTCCAAAGTTTCTTGCGGTAGTTGAGGTCGCAGGAGACGGTCAGTCCCTTCGCCTTCGCCGCCTTGCACGCCTCGAGCGTGATCGCGGCGACCGAGGGATTCAGCGCCGGGGTGATCCCGGTGAAGTGGAACCAGTCGGCCCCGTCGAAGATCTCGTCCCAGTCGAAGTCCGAGGGGGACGCCGTCGCGATCGAGGAACCCGCGCGGTCGTAGATGACCTTCGAGGGACGCTGGCTCGCGCCCTTCTCGCAATAGTAGACGCCGATACGGTCGCCGCCGCGCACGATTTTCGACGTGTCGACGCCGAAACGGCGCAGGGAGTTGATCGCCAACTGACCGATCTCGTGCTTCGGCAGTTTGGTGACGAAGACGCTGTCAACGCCGTAGTTCGCAAGAGAAACCGAGACGTTCGCCTCGCCGCCGCCGAGCAGCGCCTCGAGGTGATCGACCTGCACGAACCGCAGGTATCCGTCGGGCGCGAGCCGGAGCATGATCTCGCCGAATGTGATTACTTTTGCCATTTTTGTCAAGTCCTTTCGCAAAAATGAATTCTTCAAGAGACTATTATAGCAGATGCTTACCGATTTGTCACCCCCTGCGCGGCTTTTTTTCTTGAAAAGCACTTTTCTTTGTGCGCGCATATCCTGCAAGGGGGGGATGGGCTATGAAAATCACGGTTTTCGGGACTGACCAACGGTTCGAGTACGCCGCCCGGACGCTCTCCGGGTGCGGTTTCCAAACGGAACGGTACGCGCCGGAGGCGCCCCTTTCCCCGCTCCTGCTTCTGCCCCTGCCCGCTTCGCACGACGGGGAGAGGGTGACGGGGTTCTCCGGCGTGCGCCTTGCCGATCTGCTCGCGTCAAAGCCCGCCCTGATCCTCGGGGGCAACCTCTCCGGCGCCTTCATCTCCGGAGCGCGGCGCGCGGGGATCGCCGTACGGGACTACATGAACGTCGAGGAGTTCGTTTTGAAAAACGCGTGCCTGACCGCGCAGGCGGCGCTCGGGATCCTGCTCTCGGACTCCCCCGCCGCACCCCGTGAGAACCCGACCGCGATCCTCGGCTTCGGCAGGATCGGAAAGTTTTTATGCCGCGGGCTTCTCTCGCTCGGCTGTCCCGTCACGGTATTTGCCCGCGATCCGAGAGAACGCACGATGGCGACCTTGATCGGGGCGCGGAGCGCCGACACGGCAACGCTGAAAGAACCCGGCGCGCTCCGGGGGTTCCGCACGCTGGTCAACACGGTCCCCGCCCGCCTGCTCCCGCAGGGGGCGACGACGGATCTGCCCGCGGGATCCCTGCTGCTCGAGTTGGCGTCGGGCGACGGCAACCTGCCCGCCCCGGGAACCGGCGTGATCTATCGCCGGGAGAACGGTCTGCCGGGCAGGGTGTTCCCCGAAAGCGCGGGGATCGCCCTCGGCGAAACGGCGCGCGACCTGATCCGCGAGGTTTTCCCGATTCAGGCGCAAAACCGGTAAAAAAGACGGCTTGCCCGTGAAAGGATAAAGAAAGATGATCGGTTACGGTTTCTGCGGTTCGTTCTGCACCCTGTCAAGAAGTTTCGGAGAAATGGAACGCCTGATCGGCGAGGGACGGAAGATCCTTCCCCTGATGAGCGACGCGGTCTATACGACCGATACGCGTTTCGGGCGGGCGGCGGATTTTCGCGCCCGGGTGGAAAAAGCGACCGGGCAGGACGTCGTGCACACGGTCGTGGACGCCGAGCCGCTCGGACCGAAACGCCCCCTGGAACTGCTGATTCTCGCGCCCTGCACCGGCAACACGCTCGCCAAGATCGCGCTCGGGATCACCGACACCGCGGTCACCATGGCGACCAAGGCGCACCTGAGGCAGGACCGCCCGCTGCTGATCGCGCTCGCCTCAAACGACTCTCTCTCGGCGAACCTCTCGAACGTCGCCCGGCTGATCACGCGCAAGGGGGTGTTCTTCGTCCCGATGGCGCAGGACGATCCCGAGCACAAGCCGCACTCGCTGGTCGCCGAATTCACGCTTCTTTCCGACTGCGTTTCCGCCGCGCTCGCCGGCAAGCAGATACGCCCCCTGTTCTTATAAAAAGGAAGCCCGCGCCAACGCGCGGGCTTCCTTTGCGGCTGTGCTTATTCGGTTTTCAGGCGGTAGTAGATCGGTGCGGAGAGTGCCGCCACGCCCGGGACTTTCAAAGTCGAACTGTCCGGCGTCGAAAGTCTTTCGACCTTCTGGACGAATCCCTTTCCGCAACTCACCGAAACGTCCGCAATCGCGACGTAGGCGGTCTTTCCGCTCTGCGCCGTGGTGCCGTTCAGTTGGAACGGGATCACGCAGCGCTCGACGTCGATATCGGTATAGACGATCCCGCCCTTGCCGTCCGACGCGGCGGTAAAGAGAAGGTCGTCCCTCGTTTTCATACCGCTCTTCGACACGTTGGTTTTGAGTTTGTACGCAGCCTCGCCGTCGATATAGACGGTCAGCGTCAGAACGTACTTCGCCTGCGTTTTGCCGGCGACGGTATCCTTTTTCAGGGCGGCGGCGTTGGTCACTTCCTCGTGGATCCGGATCCCGATCCGGTGCCAGCCGTATCGGGAAACGCTCTGGGTTCCCCCGCTGATGTTCGGATAATCGGTGTAGGCGCCGCCGTCCTCCACCATCTTCGCGGGCGTCGTCACTTCGCCGTCCGATACCGGATTGATAAAGTTGTCCGACGTGCCCTCAAAGCCCCCCGCGTACTTGCACCAGGAATCCGTAACGTCGGCGGCGAGCGACCAGTAGACCACGCTCTCCGATCCCAGGCGCGTCGTCGCGTAGGGGGTGCAGTTTTCGGTATCGAAGAACTGCGTCGACCGGTGATAGAAAACCGAATACTCAACGAACAGGTCGTTGCCGTCGGGATTGTTTGCCGTCGGGTAGAAGTGTTTCCCGTTCGCCGCCGCGAGGACCGGGATCCTGTCGGACACGAACTTGCCCTCGGTCTTGTCGGTCAACGCCAGAACCGTCGGCGAAAAGGTGATCGTCTGCTCGACGAACCGACCGCAACAGACGCAGGTGCCGTTGCGGCTTCCGTCCGCCTGATCGGGCACGGTGGGCTGACGGATCACGTTCCAGTCGGCTTGATGCCCGTCTGGATCGATCGGGATCGCGACGAGCGTGCTTTCGTCGAACTCCCCGCAGACCGAACAGTATTTTACCTGCACGCCCGGGGACGAACAGGTCGGTTTCGAGATCACCGTGTATTCACCCTCGGGGACGTGCGTATGTCCCGCCCGGCTTGGCGTATAGTTCTCGACGGCCTCCCCCGGCTGCGCTTTCATAATGCGGATCACGGCGTCGAGTTTCGCCGTGGAGATACCGACCGATTTATTCAGGTAGTTATAGACCTTTTCGGAAAACGTCCCGCCCGATGCGGATTTCAGGTTTTTAATGTATCCGTCCTCGATCTTGCTCTTTTTTCTCGTTCCCCCGATGTTGCCGAAATTGGAAAACAGGTAATCGCGCCAAAGATCCTCTTCGGACACCCCGCACAGTCCGTTCACGAGCCAGGAAATCAGCCCCGTCCGGTCGGTCCCGATGATACAATGGTAGAAGATCGGATAGTTGCTTTCGTTCGCCAAAAGATCGAAGACCTGTATCAGCAACAGGCGGTTATCCAGATCGGTGACGCTGGTGCTGATCGATTTGCGATAATACTTCACGTCGCTGCCGAGGAACGACCGGGTGATCCCGCCCGTTTCGTCTTTCGTACTGTTTTTTCTGCGCAGATCGAGTTCGGTCTTGATCCCGAGAGTCCGGCGCATGGTTCCGATCCCCTCTTCGGTGATCGTAACTTTCCCTTTATCATTGTTGAGTTGCCCGCCTCGGTACAAAAGCCCCTGCCGGACGCGTCCGCCGTCCACGGTCGTTCTGCCGCCCAGATCCCGGACGTTGGTCACGCCGTCGACGTAGAGGTTGCGCGGCGCCTGACTCTCTGTCGTAAAGGAAGCCGTAGCCGACTTGATCACGGCGCCCCCGGCGCCGTACGCGGTGACGTTCCAATAATACGTCTGTCCGACGAACGCGTTATAAAAGCGGCATTCCCTCTCGGATCTGCCGACCAAGATCGACCGCGCGTCGGACTGATCGGCTTTGGTCCAGAACCGGACGACGAAATACCAGAGGTCGTTTTCCCCGGACGTAAAATCGACGGTCCAACGCAGCGTGATCGGCGTCGGGCGGGAGAGTTCCTCCTTCCCTTCCGCGTAGTTCGTGGCGTTGTCCGCGTCGGAATCCGCAAAATACGCCTTCTGCGTCACCGTATGGATCGATACCGAATTGCCGAGCGACGTTAGCCGTACGGAACAGACCAGGGGCTCCGATTCGGGTTCGGTCTGCGTCCCGGTCGTGACCGCCGGGACGAGGGACGACGCCGTCGTCTCTTCGATACTCGTATTCCCGCAGGAGACCAGCGGGAGCAGCACCGAAAGAAGGAGCAGCAGGATCAGTATTCTTTTCATTTGAAATTCCTCACAGTTCGCGTCTGCAAGCGATGGCGTCCGTCCGGAACGGAAAGTTCGTTACCCTTATTTAATCGTGTAGAAGATCGGCGCGGAAAAACCTGTGCCCGTGGGGAAGGTCAGCGTCGAAGCCGTCGGAGAGGCGAGTCTTTCGACATTTTGAACGAAGCCCTTACCGCACGTAACGAAGACGTCCGCGATCGCGGTATAGACGTACTTGCCGCTCTTGGCGGTCGTGGCGTTCAGATGGAACGGGATCACGAACCGGTTGGCGCCGATGTCGGTATAGACGATCCCGCCTTTACCGTCGGACGCGGCGGTAAAGAGAAGGTCGTACTTCGTACGCATACACGAAGCGGAGTCGTCGGTCTTGAGTTTGTACGCTACGGCGCCGTCGATGTAGACGGTCAGCGTCAGGACGTAGGTCGCTTGCGTTGCGCCGGCGACCGTGTCCTTTTTCAAGGCGGCGATATTGGTCAGTTTCTGATGGATCCGGAGACCGATCCGGTGCCAGCCGTACTGGGGAGCCGCCTGATCGGGACCGCCGATATTCGGATAGTCGGCAAACGTGCCGCCCTCTTTCGCTATTTTTGCAGGCGTGGTCACTTCGCTGTCCGAAACGGCGTTCATGAAGTTGTCCCCCGTTGCCTCAAACCCCCCGGCGTACTGGCACCAGGAACTCGGAATGTCGGCGACGGGCGACCAGAAGAGCACGCTCTCCACTCCCAGGCGGGTGGTCGCGTAGGGGTTGCACTCCGGATCGAAGAACTGCATCGACCGGTGATAGAAGACCGAATACTCGATGTATAGGTCGTTGCCGGTGGGATCGTTTGCCGTCGGGTAGAAATGTTTGCCCTGCATCGCCTCGACGATGTTGTACGGGGCGGATTTGTAACTGCCGGAGGATTGATCCGTAAAGGTCAGCGTCGTGGGGGCAAACGTGAGCGTCTGCTCTACCTGCTTGCCGCAGTATGCGCAGGTGCCGTTGCGGCTCCCGTCCGCCTGATCGACGACGGTGGGCTGACGGACCACGTTCCAGTCAACTTGATGCCCGTTCGAATCGACCGGGATCTCGGCGACCGTGCTTTCGATATATTCTCCGCAGACCGAGCAATACTTGACGCGGATCCCCGCAGACGAACAGGTCGCCGCTTTGATCACCGTATAATCGCTCTCCGGAGCGTGGGTATGTCCCGCCGGGATCGGGGGCATCGTGTTCTTTTCGGTAGCGCCCGGCGCAATCTTCATGATCCGGATGACGGCGTCGAGGTGGTCCGCCGGAATTCCGACTTCGTTTTTCAGATAGTTGTAGACCTTTTTCGCATACGTAGTTCCCGACGCGGCGCTCAGCGTGTTGACGTAATTCTTCTTGGCGCCGCCGTTTCCGTTCATCTCTCTGCTGCCGCCGATATTGCCGAAATTGGTGGTCAGGTAATCGCGCCAGAGATCGTCTTCGGACACCCCGCACAGACCGTTTACGAGCCAACCCACGATCCCCGTGCGATCGGCGCCCGCCGCGCAGTGGAAGTAGATCGGGTAATTGCTTTCGTCCGCCAGAACGGCGAAAATCTTCTTGAGACTGGACCGGACGGTGCTGTTCGTGATGTCGATACCGCCTCTCAACGAACAAACGATCTGTTCGACGCCGTCGCCGAGGAACGATCCCTCGTGCGGGCCCACTTCGTCATCCTTGCGCAGATCGAGTTCGCTCTTGATCCCGAGCGTCTGCACCATGGTCTTGACGCCCTCGTCGGTGATCAGAGGATCCGGACTGCCGTTATCGTTCAGTTTTGCGCCCCGGATCAGAAGCCCCTGCCGGACGCGTCCGCCGTCCACGGTCTTCTTGCCTCCGAGGTCACGGAAGTTGGTGACGCCGTCGACGTAGAGAAAGCGGACCGAACGGTCCTCGGTTGTAAACGTATTCGTCTGGGACGCGACGGTCACGCCGTTCACGCCGTACGCGGTGACGTCCCAGAAGTATTTCTGCCCGATATAGGAGTTGAAGAACCGGTACTCCCTCTCCGAACTGCCGACGATGAACGCTCTCGCGTCGGATGCGTCGTTTTTGGTCCAGATCCGGACGACGAAGTAGCGCAAACACTTCTCTCCCGCTTCAAAATCGACGTCCCAACGGAGCGTGACCGGGGCGGGGCGGGACAATTCGTCCATTCCCTCCGCGTACTTGATGACGTTCTCGGTTTTGTCGTCGTAGTACGCCGTCTGAAGGTCGGTCAATGTCGAAACGGGAGCGTCGAACCCGACGGTACGAACGGTGCATTTCAGTTCGGTTTCTTCCGGCGGCGCCTCCGTCGCGACCGTCGTGGTCACGTCGTGCCCGTGCGATTTTTCGCAGGAGACCAGCGGCAGAAGAAGGGCGAAAAGAAGCAGCAGGATCAGTGTTTTTTTCATTGGTCGTTCTCCCGATTATTTTTTCAGATAGCGGACGTTGGTTCCCTTGAAGAGTAGGATCCGGTACTCGCCGAGCAGGCGGCTGAAGATCCGGTCGGAATATTTCGCCTGTAACTCTTCCTGCATCAGGTTGGTACTGATGACCGTGGGTTTTTCCCGGTTGATCCGGGTGTTCAGAAGGTGGTAGAGTGCCGAGACCGAGAAGGAGTTGACCAACTCGGTGCCGAGATCGTCGAGAATCAGCAGTTCCGCGTCAAGGTAGATCGCACTCCGCTCGTCTTCCCCGTCCCGTCCGCTCCGGAAGCGGTCGTGTTCGTAGGCGGCGATGACGTTCTGCACGCTCTCGTAGCGCACCTCGTAGCCCCGCTCGATGACGCGGCGGGCAATCGCGGTGGACAGATGCGTCTTACCGAGCCCGGTCCCGCCCATCATCAAAAGGTTGCCGTACTGCGGCGGCACGCTCTCGGCGTATTCCTTCGCCGCTTCGAGCGTTTTTTCCATCAGGGCGTAATCCTTTTCGGACGAACGGTAATAGTCGAGCGAAAAGTTCTCGAACGACTGCTTTTCGATCAGATGTCCGATCCCCGACGCGCGGAACCCTTCGATCATCAGTTCGCGCTTCATGCACGCGCACATCTTCGTCCCGTCGTAGCCGGTGTCCTGACAGATCGGACAGGTATAGCGGATCTCGGTATAGTCCCCGGGATAACCGAGGACCTCGAGGATCGCCCGCCGCTCGGA
This sequence comes from uncultured Clostridia bacterium, assembly GCA_947304475.1. Lineage (GTDB taxonomy): Bacteria > Bacillota > Clostridia > Oscillospirales > CAG-272 > UBA1740. Next base: position 14,148 of record CAMZBE010000003.1, on the reverse strand, counting down.
GAGCAGTTCCTCGTTTTCTTTGCGCAACTGTTCGATCTTTTCCCGCACGCCGTCCGGTCCCGCCGCCGAAATCTCGAAAATCCGCTGCGCGGTTCTGGCAAGCGAGGCGTCGATCTTGGCGATCTCGGGGCTCTTTTCTTCGACTTCGCGGCGGCGCGCTTCCGCCGCTTCCACGGCGGCAAGACGGCGATCGGCGATCCTCTGCCGCACGTCGCGTATCTGTTCCGCAAGATAAGCCATATTGAACTCCTTTCGGTGGGAACCCTTTATTTGTTGTCCTTGTAACTCCGTTCGACCGCGCGGGCGAAGAAATCGCCGCTGTCGTAGGTGCTGGGGATCGCGTCGTGCTTCGGTGCGCGGGACGGGTTGGCGTTTGCCGTTTTTCCGCGCTCCGCCCGTTCGCGTTCCACGTAGCGTTCGACCTCTCCGACGCTCCCGGCGCAACCGGCTTCCTTCCAGATCTTCAGGAGTTTGTCGATATACGCAAGCGACACTTTCCCGATCTTGTTCACGGTCATATCGTAGGCGATCCCGATCACCTCGACCGAGAACCCGTCGTCGGTCAGCCATTGGGTAAACCGTTTCTCTTCGGTTTTGGTCAGGGCGCGTTCGCCGATCCCGAACATTTTGCGTAGTTGTCCGATCTCGCTCTCCGCCGCGTCGCGGCGCGAAATGTACTCCTCGAGTTGCGAGAGCGTCACGACGCCCTCCGAGACCAGCGAGACCGCCGTTCCGCGAACATAGTAGAGCGTGCCTCTCCCGCGCCGTTTGCACCAGGAGATCAGCGTCAGTATGTACGCCGGTTCGATCTCCAGTTGCTCGACGAGTTCGGCGAAGGTTTTCAGTTCGGTCGTATTGAAGGTTTTGCCGAGAAGCCGCTGCGCTTCGTCGATCGCGCCCGAGAGGTTGCGTCGACGGATGATCTCCGCGGTCTCCTTCCCCGTCATGGGGATCAGTTCGTCCGAGGCGGGAAGCGGCGTCTTTTTCGGTTCGGTCGCCTCAGATCCGGTTCCGTCGGTCAGAATCCCGGCTTCGCGCCAGTAATCCAAAGCGGCGTCCGCCCGGGCTTGCGACACCCCGGCGTCCCGCGCGATGTGTTCGGCGCCGCGTTCGAGGAAGACCAGAAGGACGCGCAGATCGTCCGCCGACGCTTCGCGCAGGGCGATCTTGCCCGCGAGACGGGGGACGGTGCCGCGGATCCCGTCGTTGACCTTCAGAGGGGCGCGTTCGGTTTTTTCCTGTTTCATATCCATCACTTCATGCGGGAGCGGATCCCGTAACTCAGCACCATCAGCGAATCGCCGAGATGCACGTTCAGAATATAAACGTCGGGGAAATCGTCGAGTTTCAGTTCCATGTTCGCGAAATTCCAGATGCCGCGCACCCCCGCCTTCGCGAGCCGCGCCGCCACCTCTGCCGCCGCCTCTTTCGGCACGGTCAGAACGGCGATCTCGGGCTTCTCACGCTCGCAGAACTCTTCGAGTTGCGAGGCGTCGAGAACCGGGAGATCCGAAACGGTCTTCCCGATCACGTCGGGGTTGACGTCGAACATCGCGATCCGTTCGATCCCGCGGCGCTCGAACATATGGCTCGCTGCGAGCGCGCGTCCGAGGTTGCCCGCCCCGACGATCACGGCGCGAAAACCGTCCTCGGTGCCGAGGACCTCGCCGATCTTGCCGTAGAGGAACTTGACGTTATAGCCGTACCCCTGCTGTCCGAACCCGCCGAAGCAGTTGAGATCCTGCCGGATCTGACTGGCGTTGACCTCCATCATCTTCGAGAGTTCTCCCGAACTGATGCGGTAGATCCCGAGCCGGAGCAGTTCTCCGAGATACCGGTGATACCGGGGGAGACGGCGCACCACGACGGGGGAAACCCGCGCTCGGAGATCGCTCTCCTCAGCCGTGCGAAGCGTCTCTTCCTTGTCTTTGTTCTTGTTCTGGTTCTTTGCGTTTGCCATATCGGTTTCCTTTTTGTTATCGGTATTCGGTATTACGCGTCAGTCGTCAAGCGCCGATGCGTTCAGCGAACTGTCCCGGAGGTTGCCTGCCAGGTATTCGCGGTATCCCTGCGCCGCGATCATCGCGGCGTTGTCGCCGCAGAACGGCAGAGGGGGGATAAACAGTTTGATTTTGCGCCGCTTCGCAAGAAGCGACAGTTCCCTTCGCAGGTGCGAGTTGGCGGCGACGCCGCCCGCGACCGTCACGGGAAGATCGGGATAACGGTCGATCGCCATGCCGAGTTTCTTTGCCACCGCCCCGACGCAAAGCGCGGTATAGCGGGCGGCGAACAAAGCGCGCGGAAGCGTCTCTCCCGTCTGCTCCAGATGGTGGAGCAGATTGATGGCGGCGGTCTTCAATCCCGAGAACGAGAAATCGAGCGTCTCGCCGGGGAGCGCCGGAGAGGGGAGTTTCATCGCGGGATCGCGCCCCGCTTCGCTCGCTTCGTATTCCGCGAGCGTCGGCGCGTCGGTCCCGGTCGCCTGCCGGAACCCTTCGGAGGCGAGTTTGTCGAAGGCGGCACCCGCCGGGTATTCCAGACCGATCAGCCGTCCGATCTTGTCGAACGCCTCGCCGATCGCGTCGTCGCGCGTCGAACCGACCGTCTCCCAGTCCGTGTAGGTCTTCACGTGATAGATCGAGGTGTGCCCCCCCGAGAGGGCGAGCGCGATGAAGGGCGGTTTTGGGACCTCCCCCGCGCCGGCAAGGTACGCGGCGGCGATATGTCCCCGGATATGATCGACGCCGACCAGAGGGATCCCGTTTGCCGACGCAAGCCCCTTCGCGAAGTTGACCGCGACGAGCAGCGCCCCGATCAATCCGGGGTGGTCGGTCACGGCGATTAACCCGACGTCGGACAGCGTGATTTCCGCCCCATCGAGCGCCTCGCGCGTAATGCGGGAGATGACTTCGACGTGCGCGCGGCTCGCGATCTCGGGGACCACGCCCCCGTAGAGCCGATGCACCGGGATCTGCGACGCGACGATATTCGAGCGGACAAAGAGTTCCCCGTCGACCTCTTCCACGACGGCGGCTGACGTCTCGTCGCAGGAGGACTCAAAGGCAAGAATGAACATGACCGATTTACTCCTTCGGGCGCGTCGCCGTCATAACGAGCGCCGCTTCGGTGGGATCGCGGTAATAGTTTTCGCGTTTCAGAACGACGGAAAAACCCGCCGAACGGTAGAGTGCGAGCGCCGCGGCGTTGTGTTCGCGCACGTCGAGCCAGAGCGTATCGGCGCCCCGCTCTTTCGCCGCGTCGAAAAACGCGTCGAGCAGACGCCGCCCGTACCCCAGCCGCCGTTTTTCGGGCAGGATCGCGAGCCGGTAGAGTTCGCCCTCGGGCGGGGTGAACCCGGCGAGCAGATACCCGACCGGGCGGTCGCCCTCGCAGAGCAGAAGCGACAGAGTGTAGTCCGCCGCAAGATGGCTTTCGAGCGCCGCTTCGGTCCACGGCACCGAGAAGAGCGCCCCCTCGAGCCGTGCAAGGATTGCGGAGTCTTCCCCGGTCGCCGGACGGATCACGGCGTTCACCGGTCCATCTCCGAAACGAACTGTTTCAGAAACGCGCGGAACTCTTCCCCGGTCTCGGGGTGGGAGATCCCGGCGACGACGTTCGCTTTCAGGAACCCGATCTTCGATCCGAGGTCGAAGCGTTCGCCCTCGAATTCGAGCGCGGTGATGCCGCTCTCGCGGGCGATCTTCGCCATCGCGTCGGTCAGTTGGATTTCGCCGCCCGCCCCGGGGGGCAGCGCGTCGACGATATCGAACACGTCGGGGGTGAGCAGAACTCTGCCGAGTACCGAGAGGTCGGAAAACTCCTCGCCCGGCTTGGGTTTCTCGATCATATCGTCGCAGCAGAACGCGGCGGGATCCCCCTCGATCGGGGCGACCTTCAGCGAACTGTATTTTTGCAGCCATTCGGGCGAAACGCGCTTCGCCCCGACGACGGGACGCCCGTACTTCTCGTAGGCGCCGATCAATTGTTTTACAACCGGGGTGCGCGAAAAGATCACGTCGTCGCCGTAGAGCACGACGAAGGGTTCGTCCCCGACGAACGCCCGCGCCCGCCCGACGGCGTGCCCGAGCCCCTTCGCTTCCTTCTGCCGGAGAAAGGTGATATTCGCAAGATCGGCACAGCGGCGGAGCGACGAGGCGACGTCGGCTTTCCCCTTTGCGTTCAGCGCCGCTTCGTACTCGGGGGAATAGTCGAAAAAGTCCTCGATCGCGTCTTTATCGCGTCCCGTAATGACGAGAATATCGGTGATCCCGCTCTTCGCCGCCTCTTCGACGAGGTAGGCGACGGCGGGGAGATCGACGATGGGAAGCATTTCTTTGGGCACGGCGTGCGAAATCGGGAGCATCCGCGTCCCGAGCCCGGCGGCGGGAATGACCGCTTTCGTGACCTTTTTCATTCTATGGACCGTCCTTCCCGGGAGCGTTTCTCCCGCGTTGCCCGGGCGCGCGCCCGGAATAAGGGTATATCAACCTAAATTATATTATACACGTTTCCACCTTTTCCGTCAAGTGCGGGCTTCGGTTATTTTTGGCGGCGGCGGGACTTGCAAAACCCGGGACGGTTGTGCTATACTGGAAAAGGCAAGAAAAAACGAAAACGGCGAGGAAAACGTTATGGTGACCGAACGCGACGTATTCCGGATGATGGAGAGTTTCGCGATCCCGCGGAACGCGAAAGTGAATATCCACGCCTCGATCCACTCGATAGGAGGGATCGAGGGGGGCGCCGACGGACTGATCGACGCCATGAAAGCGTATCTTTCCGACGGTCTTCTGCTCGTGCCGACGCACACCTGGGCGACCGTCAACCGGGAGAATCCGACCTACGACGTAAGGCGTACGAAGCCCTGTATCGGGACGCTTGCCGACGCCGCGGCGTTCCGGCGCGACGGGTTCCGCTCGCTCCACCCCACTCACTCTATGGCAGGGTTCGGCAAAGAGGCGGAAACCTACCTGGCGGGTGAAGAGAACGCGAAAACGCCGACGCCGGTCGGGGGCGCTCTCTCGCGGCTCGCCGAAGAGGGCGGATACGTACTGCTCGTCGGGGTGGGACTGGAACAAAACACTTTTCTCTGCGCCGTCGACGAGATGGCGGAGTTCCCCTTCCCGGGGCATCTTTCCCGCTACGCGTTCGACATCGGAATCTACGATCACACGGGGCGGCGGATCCTCGACCGCGGCTACCGCTGTCACGAAAACGCCGGCGGCTCGCGCGGGTTCCCGCGTTTCGAGCGCGCGTTCCGCGAGACCGGGGCGATCGGGTACGGCTCGCTCGGACTTGCGCGGGTGATCTGCGGGAGTTGCTCCGTGATGGCGGACGTGATGGGGCGTGTGCTGGCGCGCGCCGACCGCGATCCCCTGCTTTCCAACGAAGAGATCACGGAGGACCTGTACCTTGACTGACGGCAGAGAACTCCTTTATTACGAAACGCTCTCGCCCGAAACGGAAGAGAAAATGCGGCGGGACGAGCGCGATCGGCGCCTGCCCGCCTACGCGGCGCAGGACGGCGACGCAATCCGGCGCGACGACGTCGAGATCGACCGTCCGAACGTCTGGCGCACCCCCTATATCCGCGACGTAGACAAGATCCTGCACTGCCCGTTCTACAACCGCTACGCCGACAAAACGCAGGTCTTTTCCTTCTACCGCAACGACGACCTGACGCGGCGGTCGCTGCACGTGCAGTTGGTCTCGCGGATCGCGCGGACCATCGGACGGGCGCTGCGGCTGAACCTCGATCTGATCGAGGCGATCGCGCTCGGGCACGATATCGGGCACACCCCGTTCGGACACGCGGGCGAAAGTTATCTTGACGGCTGTCTCTGTCAACGTACGGGGCGGCATTTCGCCCACAACCTGCACTCGGTGCGCGTCCTCGACGGGATCTTTCCCTACAACATCACGATCCAGACGCTTTCGGGTATCGCCTGCCACGACGGCGAATTCGAACTTGCCGAGTACCGCCCGAACCCCATGACCGATTTCGGCGAATTCGACCGTATGATCGCCGCCTGCGAAGCCGACAAAAACAATATCCGCCGTCTGATCCCCTCGACGCTCGAGGGATGCGTGGTACGCATCTCGGACATCATCGCCTACCTCGGCAAAGACCGGCAGGACGCCGTACGGGCGCGCCTGACCGACGAGACTTTTCCCACCGGGAGCATCGGTAGCCGCAACGCCGAGATCATCAACAACCTGATCGTCAATATCATCGACAACAGTTACGGCAAGGATTATATCGCGATGGACGAAACCCACTTTGCCGCCCTGAAGGACGCCAAACGCGTCAACTACGACCTGATCTACAAGAACAAGCGGGTACGCGACGAAATGGAGAACGCGGTGCGCCCGATGATGGAGGAACTCTACGACCGCCTACTCTCCGACCTTGTCGGCAAACGGTACGCGTCCCCGATCTATACCCACCATATCCGCTACGTAAGCGAGACGCACTACAGCCGCGCCGTCCCCTACGAGGAGGACGAACCCAACCGGATCGTCACCGATTACGTCGCCAGTATGACCGACGATTACTTCGTGGATCTGTACGCTTACCTATTTCCCGACAGCAAAAGAACAATCGACTATCACGGCTATTTTGACTGACGACGGCAGCCCGCGCAAACGCGCGGGCTGCGCGATATGCGGAACGCGGACGTTCCGCGCGATATAACCGCCCTTGGCGCTTGCGATATGTCGCTGCGCGACGCGATATGCCCGCGGCGATTGAAACATCTAAAAACCCTGCCTGCGCCAGCAAGTGCTGCCGTGGCGCGCGAGCACGAGTGCAGAATTCCCGTTCTCGATCCGAAGGCGTATTTTCATACGCCGAGAGTGAGAGAACGGGGAGAGGAAAACGAATTTTAATCAAGGAGAAAACCGCCCCGGAGGGCGGTTTTCAACCTTAAATAGCGTTCAACAGAGTATGGAAGTTGAACAGAGCGACAAGCACTTACAGATTATTAATGTTTCCATTCGTTTTCCGGTCTGTGCCGTCGATCGCGCGCCTTTTTACTGTTGAGGGGTAAGGGTTACCTGCCCCGCAGGAGCCGTAAAGACTAGCAATCCGCCGTCTTCGGTCACGGTATAACGCTTTGAATTTTTGTTCGCGTCGTAGACCACCCACTTCCCGGCTTTGACGCCCGAGACGTAGTAGGTAAGATCGCCCGTGCCGCTTGCGGTGAACGAGAGAACGGTCGAACGCCGCTCGGCGGAATTGACGAACACCGCGGCGACCTTGCCGATCACGGCGCCGCTCACGTACGAGTTGCCCGAGATCGCGGTCGCGGTCTGCCCCGTCAGGTTCTTATTGGCGTCGCAGACGTACATGACGTTCAGCAGTTGATTGGTCTTGCTCCCGCTTCCGGTCGTGATCTCGACGCGGCCCCAGAACCCGTCGTCAGCGGCGCCGTAATACGTCCCGCCGAAGTCGTAGTATCCCTGGACCGTCTTGATGGTGTCGCCGCCGACGATATTCTGCAGGACCAGTTTCCCGCCGCTCTTGGAGACGGTCACGGTCTTGCCCGAAACGGTCGGCGTCGCCGGTACGTGGAGCAGGAAGGTCTTCTTCGCGCTCGAACTTGCCGACGTGATATTGTCGAAGACGAAGAAATACATCGGGACGTTGACGTTTCCGGTGTCGTAGACCGCGAGCATCCGGCGCGTGACCTCGGTCGCCACGTCCGAACCGTACGCATTCGCGTTATTGCCAGCGATATAGGCGTAAACCGGCGTCTTCCCGTCGGCGGCGAACCCTTCCTCGTGTCCCGTCACCTCGCCGATCAGAGTGTTGCTGTCTGTCAGATAGTTCCGGTGCGACATCTCGTTGCCGCCCATGCGTTTCTGCCCGTTCCCGCCGATCAGGATGCAGTTGTGCGCGATGGTCGCCTGGTGATAGTTTCTCCAATGGTCGGAACCGTAGGTGTCGTAATCCCCGGTATCTCCCGCGAGCATGGTCTTATACCAGATCTGGAACTGCCCCGCGTCGCGGTGGTCGTGGTTGCCGCCCGTCCGTACTCCGATCTTCATCAGAACCGCCGCCTGATTTTCGCTCCAGTTGTTCCGGGCGATAATCTGCCCGAGGAAGCCGCCGTTGTAGAGGATCAGGGGCATATCCTGGTGGCGGTCGGACGCCGCCTTCACGTTGTTGGAACTGCAGATCAGGTATTCGACGTAGTTCGAGCCGACCGTGAAATACGAATCGAATCTCGAGTAACTTCTCTTATAGTATTCGAGGTGCGCGCGCATGGTCGCGTCGTCGAAGAGATAGGAGGACAGGAGCGTGTTGCGGCTGTACTCGATAAAACTGCCGTCGTCGACGTGGTCGTCGCCCGAGGCGAAGGCGTTCCTGTCCGGCAGTTCGTAGGTGTAAACCGTCCGCATGACCTGCTTCATCCCCGCGGCGTTGTAGGGCATCACACCGGTCGCCGCCTTAATCAAGATCGCGGAATAGAGGTCGGACGAGAAGCGGATCCGAATGTAGAGCGACGCGCCCTGCGTCACCATGCCGGCGGAATAGTAGTAGTTGCGCGGTTCGACGTACTCGGCGTAGAACCGACCGGCGATGTAGTTCCACCAACCGGGATATTCGTCGTAGATCGCGATGGCGAACGAGAGATAGTCGCGCAGAAGTTGGAACTCGCAGCCGTGCCCCGCGACCGAATACTGTCCCGAAGGCGGGAAGCCCATCTCCATCTTGCCGTCGTCGCAGCACTTGTGTTCGACGCCCGAAACGATCTGCTGCTTGTCGGCGGACGTCAGGAGATCGTAGCACCAGTCGTAGACGCAGGCGGAAACGAACATGGTAAGCCCGTACTGCCGCTCGGGATCGCCCGTGATACCCGCGAAATCCATCGTGGTCAGGTGGTTTTTCAGCGCCAGGATCGCCTGATACCCCGCGATTTTGTTCCCGGTCATCTGGTACTCGAGCGCCAACGCCTGAATGTTGTCAAGGACGTCCGAACTGAAATTGTTATGAGTGCTCGACGTGGGGCGTTTGCCGTCCGTCGGATTGGTGATAGCGGCAAGAAACAGTTTGATGGCGGCGGAATTGTTCTTTTCGTAAACCGTATTCTTGACCGCGGCGACCTCGTCCCCGTTGAACATCACGCGGGGATGCTGCGCGCGCGGCGTGACGGGCGTGGCGGCGTAGGTCTTCCCCGCCGCGGCGGAAAGGTTGGTCGTAATGTTCGATCCGCCGAAACTGTCGATCTTGAACGCGTTGACCTTCGCTTTGACCGCGTTGACCTGCGTGTTGTAGTCGGTAAGCGAGATCGTCGACGTGGCAATGCCCTTGCCGCAGTTGACGCAGATCTTCTCGATCGTACCGTTCGCCGTCGCGGTCGGCGGGACCGCCAACCGTTCCACGGCACCGTCGGTATTGTGCGCGTCGGGATTAACCGGGATCTTCTCGGACTTCTTCGCGTCGCAGACCGTGCAGGTGTAAAGTCTCAGCCCGGTTTGCGTGCAGGTTGCCGTCTCGATCACTCTGCCTTTGTCCCAGGTGTGACCGTCGGTCTCCTCGGTCTTGGTCTCACCGCAGATCGTACAGGCATAGCGAATCTGTCCCTTGGTCTCCGCCTTGGTCACGGGATCGCAACTTCCCGCCACGATAACCGTTCCCGCGTCCCAGACGTGTTCGTGCGGGGCGGCGGTCGTCTGGTCTCCGTTTCCCTCCGACGTCACGCTGCACGAAGCGAACAGAACCGCCGAAAGCGCAAGACACAAAAGCATCACACAGATCAGAAGAATTCTTTTCATTAACGTATCCTCTCTCGATTGAAAGTCGGCGTACGCCGACACTTTCTTGATTACATTATACCTCAAAAATCAAAAAAAAGCAACCGCAGAGAAAAAAACAGGCAAAAAAAGATTTATCTCAAGCGTTCTTCCCCTTCCCGGCATTCCGTTTTCCGTCTCTGCCCGGCGCGAAAAAAACTCGTCGCAAAACCCAAAAAAACGGTTGCGCGGCGACGCGTTTTCTGCTACAATAGAAGTGAAGAAACGACAGAAAGGAACCGATCTATGGCAAAAACCGTAAAAAGCGCGGTCAAACGGCAGGTCCGGCGCACCGCGAAACGCAATCCGGCGGCGGTGATCGTCCTGATCGTCGCGCTGGCTGTCGGGGTGGTCGTCGGGTACTTTGCCTGCACCATGCTGACCAAAAACGACGGCTTCGCGCTCAAGGGCGAAAAAACGGCGACCTACACCGTCGGGGACGGCGGCGGGAGCGTCACGCTCGCGGAAGACGGGTGGACGCTGACGGCGCTCGGGCGCGACGCGTCCGGGAGCGTTTCGGTCGAAACCGACCTGCAAAAAACCGACGGCGGCTACGTCGTCCCGACCGATCAGGCCCGCACCTACCACATCGTATACCGTTCCTCTCACTTCCTGTTCTCTAAATACAGTCTGGTACGGACCGTGACCGTGAAAGCGGCGGAAGGAGGTGCCGACTGATGGCAGGTAAAGCAAAAAAACTATCCCCCGCTCTTGTTGCGTTTTTAGCGATCCTCCTCTTCGTCGTGGGAGCCGCCGCGGGCTTCCTCGGCGCGGCCCGGAACAACTTCCTGTCGCCCGTCGACGAGTACGCGGATATCGGCAGGAACGGTCAGGGTGGAAACGGTCAGGGCGGTACCGTCCGTTCCGGGGGCGATATCGACGGAGAACTGCAGATCCACTTCCTTGAACTCGGGAACTACTACACCGGCGACTGCGTGTATATCAAGGCGGGCGATACCGACGTCTTAATCGACGCGGGCTCAAAGTATTCGAGCGTCCCGACCATTTCCGCCTATCTTAATCAATACGTCACCGACAACAAACTCGAATACGTGATCGTCACCCACGCGCACGAGGATCACTACGCCGGGTTCGCCGCCAACGAAGGGATCTTCGACCTTTACGAATGTGGCGTCATCATCGACTTCGCGCAGACCAACCAGAAGTCGACCGCGACCATATACACCCGCTATATCGCCAAACGCGACGCCGAGATTGCGGCGGGCGCGACGCATTATACGGCGCTTGAATGTATCGAGCAGGGCAAGACCGACTTTGCCCTCGCGGAGGGGATCAATATGAAGATCCTCGACAGTTACTACTACGCCAACAAAGACAGTTCGGGGGAGAACAACCACTCGGTCTGTATGCTGCTCACCGAGGGCGAGAACAACTATCTGTTCACCGGCGACCTCGAAGCGAAGGGCGAAAAGAAACTGGTCGAAATGAACGACCTGCCCGAAGTGGTGCTCTACAAGGCGGGGCATCACGGCTCGAAAACCTCGTCGTCCGACGAACTTCTCTCGGTCATCAAGCCGCAGATCGTCTGCGTCTGCTGTTGCGCGGGGAACTCCGAGTATACCTCGACCGAGGAGAACAAGTTCCCGACGCAGGCGTTCATCGACCGCGTCGCCCCCTCCACCGACCGCGTCTACGTCACCACCATCTTCGAGAGTGACGAAGATAAGACCTTCAAATCCATGAACGGCAATATCACGGTCTGCAGCGACGGGACGAAGATCTGGGTGGTCTGCTCCGCGTCGGATCTTCTGCTCCGCGAAACACCGTGGTTTGAAGAGAAACGCACCTGCCCCGCTGCCTGGCAGCACTGAACAACCTAATTTACGAGTACGACGGCGCCGAGAGGCGCCGCATTGCCGTCGGAGAAGAGCACGTTGAGTCCGTGCGAGAGCCGCGCCGAGAGTTCGCCGTCGAGAATTCCGTCGCCCCGCCAGGTGTAGAGAACCGAGTGGAAGAGATATCCGCCGTAGTAGTGGACGCCCCACCGGCAGAGGTAGACGCCCTCTTTCCCCATAAACTCGGTCTTGTAGTCGACGGTATATCTCCCGCGCGGCGTCGGGTGCGCGGCGTCCCCCGCCGTGCAGGGCATCACGCGGATCACTTTCCCGTTTTCGAGCACGGTCACGGTCAGACGCGACAGATCGACGAACAGAACGAACGCGGGGAGCGGATCTCCGAGTTCGGTTTTCAGGTACGCGAGCACCTCGTCCCCGGTCGGGGGCGGCAGGTCCGGCACCGCGGGGGCGAGCGGCTCGATCAGATCCCACGCGACCGTGGCTTCGCTCCCCGACGGATAGCGGATACGGTAGGAGACGTTGCTCTCCGCCGAGAGCAGTTCGACCGGAACGCTCCCGCCTCCCGAAAGCAGCAAACGCCCCGGCTGATAAAACGGCGGAAACAGGCGCCCGCTATCGACCGGCGCTTCGGTTTGGGGCGGATCGGTTCCGGGGGGTAAGGTCGGCGCGACGGTCGATCGTTCGGTCGGCAGGGGCTCCGCCGGGCGTCTCGCACAGCCCGAAAGCAAAAGGGAAAGCGAGAGCAAAAGCGACAGTACCGCGATCCGTTTCACGCTCTTTTTCCCCCAATCCCGTTTTCCGTCAGTTTGTCCCTCTCCGTCCTTTTCATGCGCCCGGCGCGCCGGCGGGATCTCCCTCGCTTGCTTTTTTCGGGAAAATGATGTATAATGAAGGTGAAATCAAGAAAAGGAGGACAAAGATCATGTTGGGAGACACCGCTCCGTTCCGGATCGCCGGAAACCTGTACTTCGTGGGGACGCACGCCGAATCCAGTCACGTTCTCGCCACCTCGCGCGGTCTGATCATGATCGACTGCGGCGAAGACGGAACGGTCGACGCGATCCTCCAATCACTCGACATCCTCGGCTTTTCCGTAAAGGACGTCAAGATCATCCTGCTTTCGCACGGTCACTCCGACCACTCGGGCGGCGCCCGCCGGATGCGCGACCTTTCGGGCGCGGAAGTCTACATGGGCGAGGACGACCTGAAATACGTCAGCGAGAGCGAACTCGGCTTCCGCTTCGTACCCGACCACTTCCTTTCGGACGGCGACGAGATCGCGCTCGGCGAGACCGTCGTAACCTGCGTTGCCACCCCGGGGCACACCGAGGGGACCTTCTCCTTCTTCTTCGACCTGGTTGAGAACGGCATGACCTACCGCGCCGGAATGTTCGGCGGCAGCGGGACCAACCAACTGAGAAAGCCCTATATGAACCGCCCCGACCGGCGCGTTTCGTACCTGATGCGCGGCGCGTTCTTCAAAACGCTCGACCGCCTGGAAGAGGAACACGTCGATATCATGATCGGCAACCACACCTGGCAGAACGATCAGGACGAAAAATACAAACGGTTGTTCGCGTCAACCGAGAATCCCTTCGTCGATCCGACCGAATGGCGCAAGTACCTTGACCGGACGCGCAAGGCGATGTGGAAGATCATTCGCGAGGAAGAAAAGAGCGAGTTCGTCAACTACGCGCACCGCGGCGCGAGCGAAACCCGCCCCGAGAATACCATGACGGCGTTCTACGAGGGCGTCGCCCTCGGCGCGAACGGGATCGAGACCGACGTGCAGATGACGCGCGACGGCGTGCCGGTCCTCTTCCACGACGACACCCTGCTCCGCGTGACCGGAGAGCCGGGCGCGATCGGGGACTACACGCTGTCCGAACTCAGAAAGTTCACGGTCAAAAAGGACGGAATGATCGACCGGATCCCGACGCTCGAAGAGTTCCTTGCCGCCTTCGCGTGGCGCAAACTGACCTTCGCGATCGAACTGAAGGGCGACGGAGCCGAGGAGAAGACCGCCGACCTCATCTACCGCTACGGCGTGGACTGCAAATGCGTCGTCACCTCGTTCGTTCTCGAACGCCTGCGCCGGATCCGCGCGATCGCGCCGGGACTGCGCACCGGATGGCTGAAAAAGGACTTTGCCGACGAGGATCTGGCGGCGATGGAAGCGGCGGGCGTCGACGAGGTCTGCCCCCGCGCCGTCAACGTCACGCCCGAGCGCGTCGAGGAATGGCACGCCCGCGGCTTCAACGTCCGCCCGTGGGGCGTTACCGACGACGACCTGATGCGTTCCGCCGTCGCGGCGGGCGCCGACGGTATGACCGTCAACTTCCCCGACCGTCTCGCCGCCCTGCTGAACAAGTAACCCTTCCCCCCGGTAACATTCACTCGCCGCAGGCGGACTTCACTCGCGCAAGCGAACATCACTTGCGCAGCATACTTCACCCCCGCCGAACCGTCCGGTTCGGCGGGGACTTCACTGAAAAAACCGCCCCCGTCGGTTTTTCACCTCCGGGGGGCGGTT
>CAMZBE010000002.1 GCA_947304475.1 uncultured Clostridia bacterium | reverse complement strand
CCTGCCTTGACGCCCGAGATATAGTATTCGCGGTCGCCCGATCCGTTCGTTGTGAACGTGAGCGCCGTCGAGCGTCGCGTTGCGTCGGTTACGAAGACCGCAGCGACCTTGCCGATCACGGCGCCCTTGACGTCCGCCGTGTCGATCGCCGTTGCCGGAAGGTTCGGATTTTTGTCGGCGTCGCAGACGTACATCACGTTCAGGAGTTGATCGGTCTTGTTTCCGGTCGCGGGGCTGATATCGACTCTGCCCCAGTACTCGTCGTCGCGGTTTAATTTGTTGTCGAGTTGCACGTAGTTATCGACGCTGCCCTTGTTGACCAGATAGTTTGCGTTCGTCCCGCCGCGCTTGGTGATCGTGACGTTGTTGCCGATCACGTTCTGCAGGACGAGTTTGCCGTTTCCGACGACCTCGGTCACGATCTTGCCATTGACCGTGGGTTCGGTCACGGTGTGGAGCAGGAAGGTCTTCTTGTAACTGCCGCTCTTCGCCGTGATGTTGTCGAAGACGAAGAAGTACATCGGCACGTTCGGATTCTTCGTATCAAAGACGGCGAGCATCCGGCGCGTAACCTCGCTTGCCGTCGAACTGTCGTAGGCGGCGGCGATGTTGCCGGCGATATAGGCGTAGGTCGCCTGCTTCTTTTCGGCGTCGGCGTATCCGGCGGCGTAACCCGTCACCTCGCCGATCTTGAACGTGTCGTTCTTCCAGTTGGAGAGGTTCGCGTCGCCCAGCCGCCTCTGACCGCCGGAATAGTACCCGCCGTTCGTCGAGGCAAGCGACGTGTTGTAGATCAGAATGCTGTTGTGCGCGATGGTCGCCTGATGGTAGTAACTGTGATGGGTTTCGTGGTACGAGACGTACGCGCCGGTATCGCCCGCGAGGACCTCGCGGTAAAAGATCTGGAACTGTCCCGCGTCGTAGTGGTCGTGGTTTGCCACCGTGCGCTGCCCGATCTTCATCAGGACCGCCGCCTGATCGTTGTCCCAACTGTTGCGGGCGATCACCTGGCTCATCCAGCCGCCGTTGTAGAGGATCAGATCCATTCCCTCTCGACGGCTCGACGCCGGCTGCAGACGGGAGGAGGAGCAGATCAGGTATTCGGAAACCGTCGCGGTCGCGGTCACGTCGCCGGAGAAGTCGGAATAGGAGCAACCGTTCATTCCGCTGCCGTAATTGTATTCGAGTTGCGCGCGCATCGTCGCGTCGTTGAAAATATACGAAGAATAGAGCGCGACGTGTCCGTAATCGATGAAACTGCCGTCGGGAACGTGGTCGTCGCCGCAGTTAAAACCGACGCCGTGTGTCAGATTGTATCTTCCCGGCAGTTCGTGGGAGTAGATCGTGCGGGCGATCTGCTTCATATTCTCTTCGCTCGAGTAGGGGAAGGTTCCGGTCGCCGCCTTGATCAACCACACCGAGTAGAGTTCGGGGACGTACTTGGAACGGATGTAGAGCGAAACACCCTGCGGCATCATCTGTGCCGCCTGAAGGATCTCGCGCACCGGGACGTACTCCGCGTAGAAGCGTCCGGCGATCATATTCCACCAGCCGGGATATTCGTCGTAGATCGCGATGGCGAAGGCGAGATAGTCGCGCAGGATCATAAAGCCGGTGCCGTGTCCCGAGACGGCGTCGGCGCCGGTCGGCGGAAAACCGACGGCGTAGGTGACCGTCATCCCGACCTTGCAGATCTTCTCCTGCACGCCGAGGATGATCTGCTCTTTGTCGGTCGTGGTCAGAAGATCGTAGCACCAGTCGTAGACGCACGCCGCAACGTACATCGCGAACCCGTAGTAACGGTGGGCGACGTCGTCCTGCCCCGTCCAACTGTCGGTCAGGGTTTTGAGGGCGTTTTTCAGCGCGTAGACCGCGTTGTAGCCCGAGATCTTGTTTCCGGTCAACTGGTAGTCGAGCGCCAGCGTCTGCATATTCCGGAAGATTTCCGTATCGACTTTGTCGAAGGGAGTTTCCTCGAGCACCCCGTCGGTCGGGTT
This sequence comes from uncultured Clostridia bacterium, assembly GCA_947304475.1. GTDB lineage: Bacteria > Bacillota > Clostridia > Oscillospirales > CAG-272 > UBA1740. Next base: position 23,171 of record CAMZBE010000002.1, on the reverse strand, counting down.
ACGAACGCCCTGACGGAAAAGGGTGGAGGCGGCAGTGCTTCTCTTGTCGTAGAGTTCCTCCTTCATCCCCTCGATGCTCTCCGAGGTGAAGAGGACGCGCGGATGCTGCCCCTTCGTGGGATGTACCGACGGTACCGCGTAGGATCCGCCGAGGTCGGAGCGGACGGTTCCGCTGCCGAAATCGGAGGAGACGAAACTGTTAACCTTCGTTTTGATCGCGGTCATGGCGGCAACGTACTCGTCGTTTGTCACCGCGACGGTCTTCCCCGCCTTTCCGCACCGGGTGCAAACCCATTCCCGCACCCCGTCGCGGTTCGCGGTCGGAACCGACACGATCCGCCCCTCGCCCGATTCGACTTGGTGTGCGCTCGGGTTAATCGGGATGACTTTCGTTGTCCGCTTTGAACATCTTCTGCACTCGTAGAGTGCCATGCCCGAAGAAAGACAGGTTGCGGAGTCGATGATCTGCTTTTCATACCAGTCGTGTCCGTCGCACTCCTCTTTTTTCTGCTCTCCGCAGATCGTACAGGTAAACATAATCTCTCCTTTGGTTTCCTCTTTGGTCGTCGGATCACACGTCCCCTCTTTGATCACGCGTCCCTCGTCCCAGACGTGTTCGTGTCCGGCAGGCTCCGTATCGGGGGGGACGGTCGTCGCAGATCCGGAGTTATCCTTACAGGACGCAAGTCCGAAACAAAACGCAAGGCAAAGGATCAGGACGGCAGACAGGATCAGTTTCCGCATGGTTTCCCTCCTATTTATATATTGCGACCGAAAGTCGCAGTCGACGAAATCGTTTGTTCTCTCTTCCGAATTCTCCGCAACCGGAGTTTTGCCGGTTTGCGGGAACGGCTGCCCGTTTGAATCAATCAAATCGAAAGAATATTCCGAATTCTTATCCACGTTACCATTTTCATTATACTCGAAACCAACCGAAAAAGCAAGCGCTTTTGTGAAAAAAAGTTGCAAGGCGGTCATCAAATGCAACAAGAAACATCTTTATAAAATGAAAAAATGTTCCAAAAACGCGGCGCAGACCGTTCCAAAACGGTTAATCGGCGGTCCGCCCGGGCAGGAGCCGATTGCTTTTTTCAAATCGGGAAACCGGTTTTTCGGGCGTTCGGTTTCGGCGCGCGCTCGTCCCGACGCGCCGGACAACCTTTTCCGCACCGTCGTTTTCGCTTTTTCGGACGGGTTTGCCCGTTTAGGTCCGGACCGGCGCATCCCGCCCGACGGAACGGAATTGAAAAAGGGATCGAACGAAAAAAAACTTCGCAATTGTTTCTAAAATTGCAAAATCGTCCTTGCGTCCATTGAAATTTGTTTCTTTTTATGCTACAATGGGAACGGAGGCGGGGATTTTTCAGACCGGCAGACGTGTGCCGATCGTTCAAAATCCTGCCGTAACGCTTCATACGGGAGAGTTTCTATGAAAACGAGGTTTGTGATCCTGCTTTTGTCTCTGTGCCTCGTCCTTTCGGTCTTTTCGCTCGCGTCCTGCGGCGAAAACGGGGACGTCACGACCGCCGCGACGACGAAAAACGACGGTCCCTACACCGTTGCCTTCCTGATCAACGGGCGGGAAACGACCGTGACGGTCGAACACGGCGAAACGCCGGTCTGTCCCGAAACGGCGCTTTCGTGGGAGACGGCCGAACACTTTTATAAAGTGACCGGCTGGGACAAGGAGATCGTGCCCGCGGAGTGCGACGCCACCTACACGGCGACGGTCGGCGAGTACGGGCTGACGGTCTACGAGGTTCTGTTCGTTCTGCCGTCCGGCGTCCTCAAGGTGCCGACGCACGAGGGCGAGATCCCGACGCCGCCCAAGGGGTATGAAACGGACGACACGAGGGATTACGAGATCGGCGTCTTCAGACAATGGAACGAGGAACTGACCGCCCCGACAGCCGAAAATACGGAGAACGGAACGAAAAAGATGAGTTACAGTCCGATTTACACCTACGAACCGCGCTACGTCGCCACCCTTCTTTCTGCAAAGAACGGGGCGAACGGCATCCTCACGATGACCTACGACGACGGGCTCCTCGGTACCGCGAAATGGGTGAACGGAAAGAACAAGATCTACGGAACGAACGGTTCCTGTATGATGGTTCCGAACTTCCACGGCACGGAACCGAACTACAAAGGTAACCTGAACGAATGGATTGCTCTTTTCGCCGACGGGACGCTCGAACCCGAGTGTCACAGTATGACGCACGATCTGGTGCTTCCAAGCGAAAAATGGTCGAGTTTCGAGGGAAGCAAGTACAACAATATTCAGGAAAACTACGACGTTGAACTCGTGCAGTCGAAGGCGTATATCGAGGCGTCGTTCCCGGGACACGCCGTGCTCTGCTTCGCCCCCTCGAACAACACCCTCTCCACCTACAGTTTCAAGTCCGACGGAAACGGCAATCTGGTGAAAAACGCAAGCGGCAATCCCGTCGTCGTCGAGGACGGCGGCACGCAGGCGGTCGCAAACGCAACCTATTTCGCCATCCGGCAAGGGCAACGCGGCTTCCAGTCGCTCGATCCCGCGTTCAACGCCGAACCCGGCGGATGGTACAATCTCTATATGCAGTCGTTCCGGTCGACCACGGATCAGAACGAAAAACTGAGACTTGGCAAGGGGTACGTCGACGAAGCCGTTCAAAAAGGCAAGTGGCTGATCATCATGTGCCACGGCATCACGTCGAGCGGCGACAGCGCCGACATCAAACAGTCGCACGCCGATCAGTTCTTTGCCTACGCCTCGACCTACATCCAATCCGGCAAACTCTGGGCGGCAACCTTCGGCGAAGCCACGCGGTATATCCGCGAGCGCCAGAACACGACGGTTTCCGCGCGTTTTGAAAACGGCGCCGTTCTCGTCGATATGAAGATCAACCGCACGACGGCGGACAACAAATACCTGACCGAGCAAGATTTCAACGATCCCCTGACGGTGGAGGTGCGCGTGCCCAACGCGTGGACCGCCGTCAGTTACACCGACGGCGGCGAAACCAAAACCGCCGCGGTTTACAAGCACGACGGCGCCGCCTTCGCCATGGTGAACCTGACGCCCGGGGCGGACGGCGTGACCGTCACGACCGCGATCCGCCGCTCGACGGCGAACTGAGACGGCAAACGGAACTGTTCGGAGAAAGAGACGCGTATGAAGAAAACGGCGATCACCGTCGCGCTGATCCTGTGCCTCGTCCTTTCGGTCTTTTCGCTCGCGTCCTGCGGCGGAAACGGGGACGTCACGACCGCCGCGACGACGAAAAACGACGGTCCCTACACCGTTGCCTTCCTGATCAACGGGCGGGAAACGACCGTGACGGTCGAACACGGCGAAACGCCGGTCTGTCCCGAAACGGCGCTTTCGTGGGAGACGGCCGAACACTTTTATAAAGTGACCGGCTGGGACAAGGAGATCGTGCCCGCGGAGTGCGACGCCACCTACACGGCGACGGTCGGCGAGTACGGGCTGACGGTCTACGAGGTCCTGTTCGTTCTGCCGTCCGGCGTCTTCACCGTTCCGACGCACGAGGGCGAGATTCCGACGCCGCCCAAGGGATACGGAAAAGACGAAACGAGGAAGTACGAGATCGGCGTCTTCAGACAATGGAACAAGAAACTGACCGCCCCGACCGCCGAAAATACGGAGAACGGAACGAAAAAGATGAGTTACAGTCCGATTTACACCTACGAACCGCGCTACGTCGCCGCGCTCACCCCCGCGAAGGACGGGGCGAACGGCATTCTCACGATGACCTACGATTTCGGGGTTCTCGAGATCGCGAACTGGGTGAATACCCAGAACAAGAAGTACGGAACCAAGGGTTCCTTCTTAATGATCCCGAACTGGGGGGGCGACAAGCCGGATTTCAACGGACAGGCGAACGGGTGGCGGGCGGTTTTCGCCGACGGAACCCTCGAACCCGAATGTCACAGTATGACGCACAGTCTGGTGCTTCCAGGTGAAAGATGGTCGAGTTACGAGGAATGTAAGTACAACAATATTCAGGAAAACTACGACGTTGAACTCGTGCAGTCGAAAGCCCTGATCGAAGAGGCGTTTCCGGGACGGGCGGTTCTCTGCTTCGCGCCCTCGAACAACACCCTCTCCACCTACAGTTTCAAGTCCGACGGAAACGGCAATCTGGAAAAAGACGCAAACGGCAATCCCGTCGTCGTCAAGGACGGAGGGGCGCTCAAGGTCGCGCAGGAGACCTATTTCGCCATCCGGCAGGGCGAACGCGGCTACCAGTCGCTTGATCCCGCGTTCAACGCCGAAGCAGGCGGATGGTACAATCTCCATATGCGGTCGTTCAAGTCCATCGAGGATCCGAACGAAAAACTGTCGATAAGCAAGGGTTGGATCGACGATACGATCCGGAACGGCACCTGGCTGATCGTTCTGTGCCGCGGCATCGTCGGCTTGACAAGCACCGGCGACGCCTCGACCGACGTAGTGGAAAGTTTCCTTGCCTACGCGTCGGAGCCGATCGAAAACGGCAAACTCTGGGCGGCGACCTTCGGCGAAGCCACGCGGTATATCCGCGAGCGCCAGAACACGACGGTTTCCGCGCGTTTTGAAAACGGCGCCGTTCTCGTCGATATGAAGATCAACCGCACGACGGCGGACAACAAATACCTGACCGAGCAAGATTTCAACGATCCCCTGACGGTGGAGGTGCGCGTGCCCAACGCGTGGACCGCCGTCAGTTACACCGACGGCGGCGAAACCAAAACCGCCGCGGTTTACAAGCACGACGGCGCCGCCTTCGCCATGGTGAACCTGACGCCCGGGGCGGACGGCGTGACCGTCACGACCGCGATCCGCCGCTCGACGGCGAACTGAAACCCCACGCCGCAGCGATGAGTTATGAGCCGCACGGTTTTCCGCGCGGCGTTACGATAACGGTCAAAATCTACCCGCGCCGGGCGGGACGTCGAGGACGCCGTCCCCTACCGCTCGCGCGTTCTGTAACATTCAAAACCCGACCGCGCCAGCAAATGCCGCCTTGACGCGCGGGGTTAACGAAGTCCTAAATAGTCCGGTGGACTATTTAGGACGAGCGGTCGAGCCCAAAGCAAGGAACGCGAGGCGAGCGGCACGACGCGCGCCTCGTGCGACTATGCGACGGCGAGAGGGCACAGACGCAGAATTCGCGTTCTCGCGCCGAAGGCGTACGATCATACGTCGGGAGTAAGAGAACGCGGATAGAAAAAACAACAAAAAAGGAGAACCCCGCTCGCGATCTGCGAGCGGGGTTCCGCCTTAATTGCATTTTGCTGTGCGGAATCTTTCTGCGCGGCGAAAAACACCGACGGATTGTAATATAACCCCTTTTTGTTTTTCGGTCCGGGCGGAATCCGCGCGTCAATCACTCCGTCCGGAGAGCGACGACGGGATCTTTCTTCGACGCCATACGCGCGGGAATCAGTCCCGCCAGCAGCGTCAATCCCATACTGATCAGCACCAGCGCGATCCCCCCGCCGACCGGTAGCACCGCGGCGATATTGCTGATCCCCGAGAGCGCCCGCAGGATCAGGTTGATCGGAATGCAGAAGAGCAGCGTGACGATGATCCCGATCAGTCCGGCGGCAAAGCCGATGATCAGCGTTTCGGCGTTGAAGACGCGGGAAACGTCGCGTTTCGACGCGCCGATCGCGCGCAGGATACCGATCTCTTTGGTGCGTTCGAGCACCGAGATATAGGTGATGATCCCGATCATGATCGACGACACGACGAGCGACACCGACACGAAGGCGACGAGGACGTAGGTCACGGCGTTCAGGATATAGGTGACCGAGGTCATGAGCAGCGCCATCACGTCGGTATAGGTGATTTCGTCCTTCTCTTCCACGCTCTCGTTGTAGCGGGCGATGATGTCGGTCACTTTGTCCTTTTCCTCGAAGGTGGTGACGTAGAAACTGATGCGCGAAGGGGTGTCCTCGTCGTAGACGTAGAGTTTCGCAAGCGTCTCTTCGTAGGTGGTGCCGGCGCTCCCGTCGGGGACGAATTTCTGATACGCCGTCCCCTTTTGCTCTTCTCCGTCGATCGAGGCGACGATCGCGTCGAGCGCGGCGGCGCAGCGGGCGTCCTTGGTCGCTTCGTCGACGGTCGGATCGGCGGCGATCATCGCCCGCGCCCGTTCGCGGGCGATCTTTTCGGTCACTTCGTCCAGTTCACCGTCCGAGAGCCCCGCCGCCCACGCGGTCAGCGCGTCCTCGGAGAGTTCGGTGGTTTCAAGGTAGATCCCGACGACGTAGTTTTCCTTCGCCGTCCGGTCGGAGAGCGTCGCCAGTATCTCGGACGCCTTTGCCGAAATCTCCGCGTCGGACGGGGTGTTGCGGATGGCGTCGTAGCGCGCCTCGCCCGCCGCCACGAGTTCCTGCGAGACCTTGATCGTGAGCAGTTTTTCTACCGTCGCGACCAGTTCGTCTTCGTTCTCAAAATAGGAAATGAACACGGAATATTCGGGATAGTATGCGTCCACCCACGCGGTGATCTTCTCGCGCGTCGTACCGATCATCGCCATCGCCTGGCCGACCGCGTCTTCGATCCGCAACCTCAGGTCTCTGACCTTGTTGGTCGCGGGATCGTAGTGCGTGGTCAGCATGGTTTTCAAAAGCGCAGCCTTCTCCGCCGGCGTCAGGCTCGCGACGTATTCGGTAAAGCGGGTAGCCCGCTCGGCGTCGGTCTTGGGCAGCATTTCGGGATCGACCTCGAAGGGGAGCCCGGTCAGAACGTCGGTTTCGGGATCGGCGAACTGCGCCCGCACGATCTCGCTCTCGAGCGTCGCCGAGATCAGGTATTTGGTCAGAGCCGCCGTGTAGAGCAGCGTGCCGTTCGCCGAGGTGGACGTGGCGTCGGGGTTCTTGCGCAGAATGCCGCAGATCTTCAGTTCAATCGACATTTCGTCGTTCGTGAGCATGGTCTCGAGCACCGCCTGCTGATTTGAGACGTTCTGCCACTTCCCGCCGATCTGCTGGTAGAGGCGGGCGGGCGCGATGGTGCGGAACTTGCGCCCGAGGATCTCCTCGTAGGACCACTTCTCGGTCTCGGGCTGCTCGATCTTGGATCTGCCGATCGCCGCGATCATCATCTTCCGCATCTCGCTCTCACTCTTCAATCCGAGGGCGTAGAGCGTCAGGTCGTTGACCTCGTCGTGATCCGATACGACGAGCAGAACGTCGCCGGCGGACGTCGGCCATTCCCCGGCGAGCAGATCGTACTGCTCCTTGACGAGATCGGCGACCGGTTCCCCGTTCTTCCCGCCGAGCACCTCGCTCCACACGCTGTAGTTCGAGAAACTGGACGAGAAGGAATAATCGGACGTCGCCGCGGCGTCGGTCGATACGCCGCCGACGTTCGACATCAGGGCGTAGATATCCGACGAGACGTATTCCCCGGTCTCTTCGTCGCGGGTATAGACGGTCAGGGGGATGTCGTAACCGTACTGGATCGTGGCGTTGACGCTGTCGAACGCGCCGCCGTCGATATACTCTTTGAACGCCGTCAGGTTGTTCTCGCTCTTATCGGGGGCGAGCAGAGTGTTGATCAGACTGTAGAAAACGGGGCTGCTGTAAACGTTCCCGTCGTCGGTCGGGTGTTCGTGCCTCTCGCTCCGCTGTTCCCCGAGGGAGGAGATCATCGCGACCAGGTCGGTCTCCTCGCGGTTGACGGTAACGGGATAGGACGAGAGCGCGTCCTCTTGAATGTGCCGGATATAGAGGTTGATCCCGTTCGAGAGCGCGAGGATCAGGGCAATACCGATAATGCCGATGCTCCCGGCAAAACTGGTCAGAAACGTGCGCCCCTTCTTGGTCATCAGGTTGTTCAGCGAGAGCGAAAGCGCGGTCAGACCGGACATCGAACGCTTCTTTGCCTTCTTGGGTTTCTTTTTGGCGGGGCGGGGTTCCGCCGTCGCGTCGGCTTCCGTTTCGGTGACCGGCGCTTCGTCGGCGGGCGTCTCCGGCATTTTCTCGGAGGCGGGCGTCTCGTCGGGTTCGTACGGATCGCTGTCCCCGACGATCCCGCCGTCGAGCAGACGGATAATCCTGGTCGAATAGCGTTCGGCAAGGTCGGGGTTGTGCGTCACCATCACGACCAGTTTCTCGCGCGCGACCTCGCGGAGCAGATCCATCACCTGGATACTGGTCTCGGTATCGAGCGCGCCGGTCGGTTCGTCGGCGAGCAGGACGTCGGGATCGTTCACCAGCGCGCGGGCGATCGCCACCCGCTGCATCTGTCCGCCGGAGAGTTGGTTCGGACGCTTTTTGATCTGATCCCCGAGCCCGACGCGAACGAGTGCTTCGGTCGCCCTCTGCCGCCGCTCTGCTTTCGAGACGCCCGAAAGCGTCAGCGCCAGTTCGACGTTGGACAGCACGGTCTGGTGCGGAATCAGGTTGTAGTTCTGAAACACGAAGCCCACCGAATGGTTGCGGTAGGCGTCCCAGTCGGCGTCGCGGTAGAGTTTGGTCGAGACGCCGCGGATCACGAGGTCGCCCGACGTGTAATGATCGAGCCCCCCGATGATATTGAGCAGCGTAGTCTTCCCGCACCCGGAAGGTCCCAGGATCGAGACGAACTCGTTCTCGCGGAAAGAGACCGTAACGCCCTTGAGGGCGACGACCGCGCTCTCCCCCTCTCCGTATTCTTTTCTGACGTCGCGCAACGTAAGCATGACCGTGTTTCCTTTCAAACGCCGACCGTCGGCGCAGTTTTTACCAGATACCATTTTAGAAGAAATTTTTGAACAGAAAAAGAACGAAACAAACCCGATTTGTAAACTTCGTCGGGCGCTCCCGCGCCCTTTCTCTCCGGGGTTGCAATTTGCGCCGATTTGTGCTATACTGTTCTTAAGTCCGACGCGACCTTGCGGCGGGCACCGACGAGAACGAAAAAAGCAACGCAAGAGAGGGGTTTCCCTATGATCCTGATGACTTTTACCGTTCCGTGCTATAATTCGGAATCGTATATGCAGAAATGTATCGAATCCCTGCTCCCCGCGGGAGACGATACCGAAATCATTATCGTGGACGACGGTTCGACCGACAAGACCGGCGAGATCGCCGACGGATACGCCGCCGCCCACCCCGACCGCGTCCGCGTCATTCACCAGGAGAACGGCGGGCACGGCGAGGGCGTCAATCAGGGGATCCGGAACGCACGGGGCAAATATTTCAAGGTGGTCGACTCCGACGACTGGCTCGATAAAGACGCGCTTGACAAACTGATGGCGAAAATGCGCGAACACGAGGCGGCGGGCGTCGACGTCGATCTGTACGTCGCCAACTACGTCTACGAGCACGTCGCCGACAATTCGACCTTCGTGATGGACTACCGCCGGATTTTTCCCAAAGAAAAGGTCTGTTCGTGGGAGGAGATCCGTCCCTTCGGCATCACGCAGTACCTGATGATGCACTCGGTCTACTTCAAAACCGAGATCCTGCGGAACTGCGGGCTCGAACTCCCGAAACACACCTTCTACGTGGACAACCTGTTCATGTATAAGCCGCTCCCCGACGTCAAGACAATCTACTATATGCCGCTCGACCTCTACCGCTATATGATCGGGCGAGCCGACCAGTCGGTCACGCTCGAAAACGGCGCGAAGCGCTACGATCAGCAGATCCGCGTGACCAAGATGATGGTCGACTGCTTCGATCTGCGCGAGATGGGCAAAACCCGTCCGAAACTGCGGCGCTATCTGCTCCACGAACTCGGAATGATGATCCTGATCTGCGCGGTCTTCACCTACGCCGACGATACCCCCGAGCGCCGCGCCGAGTTCTACGCGGTCTGGAAGTATATCAAGGATAGAGATCCGTGGCTCTACCGGCGTCTGCGCTGGACCACCACCGCGACGGTCGCGACCGGAAAGACCAAGTTCAGCCGCTGGATCGACGTCTGCGGCTACCGGTTCTTCAAACGGATCGTCAAGTTCGGATAACGCCGCGGCGTTATCCGAATTGCGACTTGCGCCACGGCGCAAGTCAATTCACGGAACCGTCGAAGACGGCGAGAATTCACGACGCGAGCATAGCGAGCGTCATTTCATGACGGCGCGAGCCGTCAATTCATTGAAAAATTGCCTGCGGCATGAATTGCGCCTTTGGCGCATTAGAATAAGGAGAAACCCAATGATCGCAAGACCTGAACACCCGAAACCGCAATTCGAGCGCGAAGCGTGGCGCAACCTCAACGGAGAGTGGGACTTCTGCTTTGACGAAGCGAACAGCGGCGAAGACAGAGGACTGATGAAGGCGGGCGCCGCCTTTGACCGCACCATCGTCGTTCCCTTCTGCCCCGAGAGCAAACTTTCCGGGATCGGAGACGTCGATTTTCACGCGGCGGTCTGGTACCGCCGGACCTTTACGCTGACCGAAAAGGAACTCGCGGGACGGGTGCTGCTCCATTTCGGCGCCGTCGACTACAGATGCAGGGTTTATCTCAACGAAACCGAGGTCGGGCGTCATACCGGCGGCTACGTTTCGTTCTGCTTCGATATCACCGACGCGGCGAAGGCGGGCGAGAATACCGTCGTCGTCTACGCGCAGGACGATACCCGCGATCCCATGATCCCGATCGGCAAGCAGTCCGACAAATACCAATCCTACGAATGCAGTTATACCCGCACCACCGGGATCTGGCAGACCGTCTGGCTCGAGTTCGTGCCCGAAACGCGTCTGCTCTCGACGCGCTACTACCCCAACGCCGAAAACGGCACCCTGACCGTGCAGGCGAAACTGTCGGGTACGGCGGACCTTACCGCCGTCGCCTCCTTTGAGGGGCGCGAGGTCGGGCGCGCGACGGTGAAGGACGCGGGCGGGACGGTCACCTTCCCGATCGCCCTCTCGGAAAAGCATCTGTGGGAGATCGGGGACGGGAAACTCTACGATCTGACCTTCACCTTCGGTGAGGACCGCGTCAAGAGTTATTTCGGGCTCCGCGATATCCGAATGGACGGCATGAAGTTCCGCCTGAACGGAAAATCGGTCTTTCAGCGGCTGGTGCTGGATCAGGGGTTCTTCCCCGACGGTATCTACACCGCCCCCACCGACGAGGAACTGAAGAACGATATTCTCCGCTCGCTCGCGATGGGCTTCAACGGCGCGCGCCCGCACGAAAAGATTTTTGAGGAACGCTACCTCTACTATTGCGACAAACTCGGCTACATCGTCTGGGGCGAATACCCCAACTGGGGGCTGGACCACACCAAACCCGAGGCGATCTATCCCTTCCTGCCCGAGTGGCTCGAAGAGGTGGAGCGCGACTTCAACCATCCGGCGATTATCGGATGGTGTCCCTTCAACGAAACGTGGGATCAGCACCATTGCCGTCAGTTCGATCCCCTGCTCTCGCTGGTCTACCGCACGACCAAGGCGATCGATCCGACGCGCCCCGCGATCGACACCAGCGGCGTCTTTCACGTCGAGACCGATATCCACGATATCCATGATTACGAGCAGAAGCCCAAAACGATGGTCGAGCATTTCGCGTCGCTCGTGACCGACGGCACCTATACCGAGCAGGGCAAGCGCAACGAGCGCCAGCCCTACAAACCCGGTATGCCGTTCTTCGTCAGCGAGTACGGCGGGATCGGCTGGAGCCTGGACGAGAAGGCTTGGGGCTACGGCAACGCCCCCAAGACCGAAGAGGAGTTCATCGAACGCCTGAAAGGCTTGACCGACGCGCTGCTCGATAACCCGAAGATCTTCGCCTTCTGCTATACCCAGTTGACCGACGTCGAGCAGGAACAGAACGGCCTCTACACCTACGACCGCCGCCCGAAGTTCCCGCCCGAAATCATCCACCCGATCTTCTCGCGTAAAGCCGCGATCGAGGATTGACGAACGCAACCGAACAAACCACCGCCCCCGGAACGAACGCTCCGGGGGCGGTTTTTACGGTTTTTCGTCCGGCTCCGGTTTGTTCGCCCCCTTGCGGCGGCGGACGCACTCGGTGAGCAAGTACTCGATCTGCCCGTTGAGCGAGCGGAAGTCGTCCGCCGCCCACTGCGAAAGATCAGCGTAGAGTTTCGCCGAGAGACGGAGCGGGATCTGTTTCTTGCCCTCGGGCTCCATCAGTAGAGGCTCCCGGAGTTGACGACGGGTTGAGCGTCGTGGTTGCCGCAGAGAACGACCAAGAGGTTCGAGACCATCGTCGCTTTGCGTTCCTCGTCAAGGTTGACCGTCCCCTTCTCGGCAAGCCGTTCGAGTGCCATTTCGACCATTCCGACCGCGCCGTCGACGATCATCTTGCGGGCGTCGATGATGGCGGACGCCTGCTGTCTCTGGAGCATGACGGCGGCGATCTCGGGCGCGTAGGCGAGGTAGGTGATCCGCGCCTCGACGATCTCAAGCCCCGCCTCGTTCACCTTCGACTGGATCTCGTCGCGGATACGGAGCGCAACCACTTCGCTCGAGCCGCGCAGACTTCCCTCGTCGGCGATCCCGTCGCCCGTCGTATCAACGTTCGGAGCGACGTCGTAGGGATAGAGCCGGACGATATTGCGCAGGGCGCTGTCGCACTGGAGCGAGAGGTATTCCTTGTAGTTGTCGACGTTGAAGACCGCCTTTGCGGTGTCGACGACGCGCCAGGTCACGGCGATCCCGATCTCGACCGGGTTGCCGAGGCAGTCGTTGATCTTCTGCCGGTTGTTGCTGAGCGTCATGATCTTGAGCGAGATGCGGTTGGTGATCGCCGCAGCGTTCTTCTGGTTCGCCGCCTGCCGTTCGGCGGGGGTGATCTGCGTCGTGACGTCGCCGCTCTGGTTCAGTTTGGTCTTGGCGGCGGGGTTGACCGACGAGCAGAAGGGGTTCACCCAGAAGAAACCGTCGCCCTTCAGCGTGCCGTAGTACTTACCGAACAGAGTAAGCACCAGCGCCTCCTGCGGTTTCAGCACCTTGAACCCGAGAATCAGGATCCAGCCGAAGCAAACGTAGATGACGCAGGGTACGAACGCGCCCATATACGCCGGACTGTCCTCGGTCCCGTTCGCGGCGCAGACGATCATGCCGATCATCGCCGCGACGTAAAGCGCGATCTGGATCATCAGCATCAAAAAGCCGTTCTTTTTCCCTTTGATAACCTTTTCTTCCATGATTTGATTTCCTTTCTTGTTGCCTGTTTCAAATTGATATCGTTTTGATATCACCGAACGTAGTATAGCACGCCGGAAAGGATTTGTCAAGGGGTTGGGGAAAATTTTTCGGGCGGAGTCGCGCGCGTACACGTGCAAATGAAAAAGGAAACCGCCGCTTTTCACTTCCCCGCCCGGTCCCGCATATCCTGTAAACGGGAAGAAGGTGCGATATGAAATGCTGTAAAAAAAGCGTCCAGGCGGCGACGGTCGCCACGCTCGCGTTTGCCCTGGGGATCCTGCTCACGCGGTTTCTCCCGCCGGTCGCGCTGACCGTCCTGCTCGCGATCGGGATCCTCGCCGCCGCCGTCGCCGCCCTGCTCCGCAAATGACCGACCGTAAGAAAGGAGCGTTTCCGTATCCCGGAAACACCAACCGTATGAAGATCCTGCTCGTCCGCCCGCCCCGCTTTCTGCGTCCTCTGCTCCGCAAAATCTGCGGGGTAAAAAAAGAAAAATAGATAAAAAAAGAGATCCGTTCCGGCAAGCGCCGGAACGGATCTTTCCGAAAAGCGGGTTTACTCGGTAAGAAGCCACCGTTTCAACAGCGCCTCGTACCTCGCCCTGTTCTCGAGCGCCTTATCGCGCTGAAAGAGCGTGAGCGCCGAGACGCCGTTCCGGATCGCGATCACCGTCCCCTCGGGGAAGGCGGCGAAGGCGGGATCGGAAGCGAATACGGTGTAGTTCAGTTTGATCCCGTATTCGCCCGAGAACGCCTCGTCGGGCGTGCCCTCGGGCGCAAACGGGCGGATCTCAAGGAAGGCGCCGGAACTCTCCTGCGTTTCGGCGAGCACCTCGGGATCCATAAAGAAGATGATCGCGTTGCCGGTCATGATCTCGTCCGAGAGCAGATCGCGGTTCTGCATGATTTGCGCGCCGCTGACCGTCAGTCCGTCGTCCGCGTGTTCCTCGCCGAAGCGCGCGATCTGGTCGTTAGTCATCAGGAACAGAAACGAGATCGAAAGCGTCGCGTCACGCCCGTCCTCGCCCGATTTTTCCCCGAGCGAATTGATGATCGCGCGCTGCTGGCTCGACGTAAACTCGCCCGGTCCGACGTAGTAGAAGTAGTAGTCGGGTTCCTTGCGGCGGCACATGGAGAGCGTGCAGAAAAGAACCGTGAACACGATGATCGCGGCGAATATGGTATGCCATTTGTAGTGGTACCAGAAGTTCTCGAACCAACGCCACGCCTTGCCGTGATTGACGTGCAGTTCGCCGCCCTCCAGTTTGTCCCGTCCGGGTTCCCGTTGCGGATCCATATCGCTCTCCTTGGTTTCTTTCCCTGCCAGTATAGCACAGATCGGGGCGAAAATCAAGACCGGCTTGAAAACCGGGCGGCGGGACAAGCCCCGCCGTCGCCCGGAGAAAGCCGCGCCGTCGCCCCCTCAAAACGGCGTTTACGCCGTCTCAAAACCCCCGTCGTGAAGCCGTCAAAAGAACGCCGTTTCCGCGCTAAAACGGCGTTGTGAAAGATCACGGTATATACGGTGATTTTTTCAATAAATTCGGGCATTTTTACTTGACAGAAGCCCGCGTCTATGGTATACTTTTTCCGACAAAACCGAGAGGGGGAAAGAACCCATGAAACTGATCCATACCGCCGACCTGCACCTCGGCTCGAAGATCGAGGGCAAGTTCCCGGCGAGCAAGTCGAAACAGCGCCGGACCGAACTGCGCAACTCGTTTTCGCGCATGATCGACCGGGCGAAGGAACTCGGCGCAGAGGCGATCCTGATCGCGGGCGACGCCTTCGATACCTCCCCCGCGACGCCCGCCGACGCCGATTACTTTTTCGGAGCGGTCAAGGCGAACCCGGACCTATCCTTCCTCTATCTTCACGGCAACCACGACGCGGGCGTCCCCTTCCCCGCCGATTGCCCCAATCTGGTCGCGTTCGGCGACGAGTGGACCGTCTGGAAAAAGGACGGCGTAGCCGTTTCGGGGATAGAGATGACCGAAAAGAACTGTGCCTCTCTCTACGAGAGTTTCTCCCCCGTTCCGGGCAAGGTCAATATCGTGACGCTGCACGGCGGTACCGGCTCCTCGCCCGCCGTCGGGACGGTGGTGCTCTCGAAACTCGCCGACAAGGGGATCGACTACCTCGCGCTCGGCGACTACCACGGACGGCAGGAAGGAAGATTGGACGCGCGGGGCGTCTGGGCGTACCCCGGCTGTCCCGAGGGACGCGGCTTCGACGAGCCCGGAGAGAAGGGGTTTTTGCTTCTGACAATCGAAAACGGTGCCGTCAAGTCCGAATTTATTCCGCACGCCTGCCGCACGCTCCGGGTGATCGACTGCGACCTGACGGGTATTGCCCGGGAGTACGACGCGATCGAGGCAGCGCGGCAAGCGATCGCCGACGTTCCCCCGACCGATCCGATCCGCCTCAATCTCACCGGCGCGGTCGGCTTTGACCGCACCAACCTCACCGCAAACGCGGAGGAACGGCTGAACGAGGACGGCAAACGCTTCTTCGTCTCGGTCAAGGACATGACCGTCGCCGCGTTCGACCTCGACGCGCTCCGGGCGGAGACCTCGCTGCGCGGGGAGTTCCTGCGTCTGCTCGACGGGAACGAAACCCTCTCCGACGAGGACAGGAACGCGATCCTCGAACTCGGTCTCCGTGCAAGCGCCGGGCAGGACCTGAACTGAACCGAAAGGAGCCGACAATGAAACTGATCTCCTGTCATATCAACCGCTTCGGGGCGATCTCGGATAAGGACTTTTCGTTCGACCGCACCCTGACCGGAATCCTCGGTGAAAACGGCGCGGGAAAGAGTACCCTCGCGGCGTTTTTGACCGCGGCGTTCTACGGATTGCCGGGCGACCGCGTCAACGCGAAGGAACTCACCGTGAGAAAACACTACTGTCCCTTCGGGGGCGGGAGTTTCGGCGGTACGCTGCTCTTTGAAACCGACGCCGGCGACAAATACCGGATCGAACGCGTCTTCGACGAGAAGAGCGAGGCGAACGACAAACTGACCGTCTATCGGAACGGCGTACAGATCGAATGCGAACAGCCGGGCGAATACCTCTTCGGCGTGGACAAGGACGCGTTCACGCGGACGGCGTTCCTCTCCGCCGAAAATCTGGATCCCGAGCCGGGAAAAACCATCGCCGACCGGCTCTGCGAGACGGTCTCGACCTCACCCGGCAGCGTCCCGGCGCAGAAAGCGATCGACGCCCTCGACGCCGCGGCGAAAAAGATCAAGCAGGGGCGCGGCAAAAACGGTGAACTCGACCGTGTGCAAAACGACGCCGCAAAGATCGAATCCGATCTTCGCGCGGCGCAGGCGGCGGCAAACGCCCTGCCCGCCCTGCAGGAACAATACGCAAAAATCGACGCGGAAAGTAAGGTCCTGAACGCGCGCAAACTCTGGGCGTCCTACGACGATCTGCAGGCGCGCGCGCAGGAAGCGGAAAAGCGGCTTGCTGCAGCGAACGCTCGCTTCGCAAACGGCGTGCCGGACGACGCGGAGATTGCGGAAGCCGAAAGCAAGATCACCCGACGAGAGCAGTTGACGCGCGACGCGGACACGCCCTTTGCCCCGACGTCCCGGCAAGCCGAACTCGCCGCGAAGTTTGAATTCATGCGCCCAGACGAGGCGGCTCTTTCGGAAATGGAGAACAAGGCGAGCCTGATTCGCGACGCGCAAGCGGTCGCGATCCCGGTCGCAAACGCGCAAAACCTCTCCCCCGAAAAGCCGAAAAGCGCGGGGTGGCTGTTCCCCGTCGCCGCGATCGGGGGGCTCCTGTTCCTTGCCGGTC
This sequence comes from uncultured Clostridia bacterium, assembly GCA_947304475.1. Classification (GTDB taxonomy): domain Bacteria; phylum Bacillota; class Clostridia; order Oscillospirales; family CAG-272; genus UBA1740. The sequence goes on along the minus strand of CAMZBE010000002.1, from coordinate 6,262 downwards.
TGATCTTTCTGATCCTCTCGATGACCGTTCCCGGCGCGATCCTGCTTGGAGTCGGGGTATTCGATCTCGGCGCCGCGGCGTTCATTATGATCCAGGGGAAGGTCACGGCGCTGGAGAAAACGATCGCGATCACGGATCCCGGCGGCGCGGAACGGGCGCGGAGGATGCAACTCGACGCGGATCTTTCCGCTCTGCTCGCCCCCTACGGCTACGCGTCCCCCGACGGGGCGCTCGCCGCGCTTGCCGATCTGAAACGGGATCTTGCGGAACTGACGGCGCTCGAGGAACAGAAAGCCGCTATCGCCGGGAAGTGCGCCGCCGCGAGAGAGCAACTGGCTGCGCTTGATACGGAACTGACCGCGTTCTTCTCGGAGTACGGGATCGAGAGCGGCGGAGAATTCCGCGCCGCGATGAACGCGCTGCGCGGGGCGATCCGGGACCGTGAAGACGCCGTGAGAGAGGTGGAAAAAGCCAAATTGACCGCCTCGGAGTTTGCCGAAAAACAGGGGCTGACGGTACGCCCGGACGGCGGTTCCGCCGATCCCGGAAAACTCGACGCGCTGAAGGAACAGGAAAATCAACTTCTGGTTCGGATCCACGACGCCGAGAGGACGGCGAACGAGGCGCCGGAGTTGGAAGAGAAACTTGCCGCCGCCGAGGAACGCGTTACGGATCTGAAAACGCGCTACGCCCGCCTGACCGCCGCCCGCGACCTGCTTGCGCAGGCGCAGGAAAACCTGGTGCGCCGGTACGTGGATCCGGTAAAAGAGGCGTTCGTTCAGTACGCCGACGCGCTTTCGTCCTTCCTCGGGAAGAGCGTTTCGATCGATCCGCAGTTCAATCTGTTCTACGAAGAGGCGGGCGCGATGCACAGTTACCGGCACCTCTCGGACGGGGAGAAAACCGTCGCCGCGCTCTGCTTCAGAATGGCGCTCGCCGATAACCTGTACGACGGGAAGGAACAGCCGCCCCTGATCCTCGACGATCCGCTCGTCCACCTGGACGAGGAGAACCTCGCCCGCGCCGTCGCCCTGCTCCGCGAAGTGTCCGAAAAACGCCAGATCCTCTGCCTCACCTGCCACCCGAGTCGGGCGGTGTGACGACGGGGAGGAAGGAATACGCCCGCTTTCTTGTAAGAAAGCGGGGCAAAGAACTTCAATAAAGGGTTGTTGAAAAGCAAAACGCCGTTGCGACGGCGTTTTGCGGTTTCAAAAACGCGGCTGAAACGGTTTGCTTTTCAAAGTGCGGGGCGTCGAAGACGCCGTCCCCTACCGCCGCATCCCGGTCAGACCTGCTTTCAACATTCCATTTGCTTCAAATGATGTTTGCCATTATACCCCTTTCCCAAAGTCCTGCCCGCCGGATTTCCAGGCGGGCAGGCGATTTTTACGGTCGCCTGCAGGGGGGCGGTCTAAAAAACGCCGTCCGTCGTTATCGTTATGAGTGACGAGATCCCTTCGGGATCGTTATGATTTTGCCGCCCGTTCGGGGGCAAAAGTTATGAGCCGCCCGCCGAGAAATCGGCGGGCGGCGTTGTATTATCCAAAGACAAAAGGAACGAAAGCAGTCGCGGTTTTGAAACCGCAAACGCGTACTCCTTACGCGTTTGCTTCGCTCGGCAGGAAATACTCTTCCCTGTCGGTCGGTTTATCGTCCTCGTAGATCCACTGCTGGGCGGGGAGGGTATTCTGCCACTTACCGCCGGCTGCGCGATGTACTTCCTCGACGGCGATCTGCCATTTGGTGGTGACCTTGCGTTCGGGGTGGAACTCGTAGTACTGTCCGCCGAAGAACGCACCGAAGTAGGACGAATCGGTCTCCATCACGACCGAGATCATATTGACCGTGTTATTATGGAGTTCGAAGGGCTCGCCGTGCTTGGTCCCGATAAACGAGAACTCGTCGCGCGTCAGCCGGATCACGCCCTCGCCGCAGATCTCGCTGGTCACGGTCTTCGGGACGTAGTGATCGGTCGGCAGATAGCCGAGTTTGACCTTTTCTTCCAGCACGTAGTCGGGGTTATCCTTGATCGCGCGGTACTCGCGCCGGCGCTGCAGTTCAAACCAGACGCGGAGATCTTTCGGGATCACGCAGTCGGGGGCAAGCGGGTGCAGATCGTAGTATTCGTCGATGGTCATACCGTTCCCGCAGGCGGTGCAGCGGAAGGTATTGCCCTCCCCGACGTTGGTCAGTTCCGCGCCGCACTTGGGGCACCAGTAAAGATGCTCTTCAAGTTTCACGGCGACGTCCTCGTTGCCCGCGTACTTGATCCGGTGCTCGCGGTTCCAGGCGAAATCGTCGTTATAGATCGCGGCGTTGATCCTTGCGTCCATCTCGGAAACCGACAACTCCTTGATCTCCTCGGGCGTAAACAGGCGATCCACCGTAATCACGACCTTGCCCGGACGGTTCTTGATGTTCCACTGCGTATTGGACAGATACCCGCCCGAGATGCGCGTCGCCAGCACCGGAACGCCGAGGTTCTTGAACAGTTCCGACGTCCCCGGAATGATCGGCTGGTTGGTTCCCGAGATACTCGACTTCCCTTCCGGGAAGAAGATCACGTTCCCGCCCTTGCCGATCACCGACTTGATCTCGCGGATACAGTGGAAATCCGCGACGAAATTCTTCTTCGGAATGACGCGGCAGAGTTTGAAGATCAGGTGCATATGCGCCCGGTGGAACTCAATGTCCGACGCCATATAGTTCATCGGCTGCGGATACAGCGCGCAGCCCACGTACTCCCAGTCGCAGCGCGAGGTATGGTTCGAGACCACGATGAACGGCCCCTTGAACTTCTTCATACCGACGTTGTCGACCACCTCGCAGTTCATCTTCTTCGCCTGCGGCCCCGCGAGAACGTAACGCAGGATCTTGTAGAACAGCCGATTGACCGGTTTCCCCTTGTGTTTCGCCAGATAAGTCTTGATGTCCAGTTCGCCCATAACGTACTCCTTACGCTTGTTTGGCGGGGACTACCCCGTCATCTGTTTTATTATACCAGATGAACAGATTTTTGTAAAGAGGTATAGGCGACTTTTCGTCGTTTTTCTTCCGGTTTTTCGGCTGGCAGGCGAATTTGAATTATCCAGAAAGGAAACGGTACCGAAGCCTTTGCGTTTTTGAAACCGCGGCGCGAGAAACGAGTGCCGCAAACTTCAATTCCTATTGAAGTTCTTTGCCGCACTTTCTGCGAAAGAAAGTGCGCGTTCCCCTTACCCGATGAACATCTGCGTCCAATAGTGTCCTTGTTCTACATACCCCACGCCGATCACGGTAAACGACGGGTTCAGGATATTGGCGCGGTGCCCCTCCGAATTCATCCAGCCGTCGACGACCGCCTCCGGCGTCGGGTAGCCCATCGCGATATTCTCGCCCGCGGTCCGGTAGGCGAGCCCGAACGCGCGCATCATCTCAAACGGCGAGCCGTATGTCGGACTGGTATGCGAAAAATAGCGTTTCTCCCGCATATCCCTTGACTTGAAGCGGGCGACGCGCGAGAGTTCCCAGTTCTCTTCCAGTTTGCCGAGCCCCCGTTCGGTGCGGATCGCGTTGACGAGATCAATGACTGCGCGCTCGTACGCAGAAACGGTATCGTCGGGGAGCGGAATATGCAGCACGTCTCCGGGATAGATCCAATGGGGATCCCTGATCTGCGGGTTGGCGGCGATGATCTCGTCAAGGCCTACGCGGTAGCGCACCGCGGTCTTCCACATGGTGTCGCCCGGCACGACGACGTGATCCACCGTCTCCGCCGCGACCGGCAGAGCGAGGCACAGGGCGACGAGCAGGGTGAGTGCGGCAAAACGGATCGGTTTTCTATAACGGTTCACGGTTTCTTCCTTTCAGGTTTGTGATGGAGATAGTCTGCCCCGTTTTTGCCCCGTGAACCCGCGGTTTTTTTAGCGCGAAAACCAGAGTTTTCTTCAGATCCGCCGGGCGGCGCTGCGAGACTTGACAGTTTTGCCGGACGCGTGCTATAATTTTTCCGTATACGGTCCGGCGTTTGCCGGTGTGAAAAGGAGAACGATATGAAGTTTTCAAACGAGACGATCCCGGTCGCAAAGGAGAACCGCCCGAAGATCCCCGGGGATCTTCCGACCGTCTGCCGCGCGGGGGAACGGCTGTTCTGCCGCGATCCGTTTATTCTGCCCTACGACGGCGTCTACTACCTCTACCGCTCGGCGGAAGCGAAGGGCGTCGAATGCCTGCTCTCGACCGACCTCGAAAATTGGTCGGGACCGGTGACGGTCTTTGAAAAGCCCGACGACTTCGACGGCGAGGGCAGTTGGTTCTGGGCGCCCGAAGTCCACTTCTACAAAGGGGCGTTCTACCTCTTTACCTCGGTGCGCGCGAAGAGCAACCAGCACCGGCAGATCTCGGTCTACCGGGCGACCAATCCCCTCGGTCCGTTCACCCATCTGTCCGTTCTGTCGCCCCTTGACTGGGACGCCATCGACGGGACGTTGTTCCTCGATTGCGACCAAAACCCCTGGCTGATCTTCGTCCACGAGTGGACCTGTATGCCCGAGGGCAACGGGAGCATGGTCGCGATGCGGCTCTCGGACGACCTGTCGCGCGGGATTACGGAACCGTTCACGCTCTTCTTTGCCCGCGATCCCGAATGGGCGACCATGGGCGTCACCGACGGTCCCTTCCTCTACCGCACCGACGCTGGTGAACTCCGTATGATCTGGTCAAACTTTTCAAGCGACGGCTACGTCGTGGCGCTCGCCGGATCGGACGACGGCAAAATCGACGGCGAATGGCGTCAGATCTCGACGCTCTACCGCCGCGGGGCGCGCCCGGATTTCGTTTTCGACGGCGGGCACGGCATGATCTTCCGCGGCTTTGACGGGCGGGAGCGGATCGTCTTCCACACCCCGAACAAAAAGAACAAAGAGACCGGCGTCTTCGAACACGTCTCGGTCTTCTACCTCGAGAACGAAAACGGAGAACCGGTGATCGGAGAGAGATGCGGTCGCTGACGCTCCCGCGCGATATGTGAAGCGCCGCGCTCCGCGCAGCGTGAAGCGTTGTCCGACGAAAACCGTCGGGCAACGTTTTTATTATTCCGAGGCAAAGAGTTCAGGAAGCGTCGGTCCGACCGACCGCGGCGCGGCGGTAGGGGACGGCGTCCTCGACGTCCCGCTGACTTCATTCCCATAATGAAGTTCTTTGCTCCGCTTTCTTTCAAGAAGGCGGACGTTCCCTTCCCGCGGACGCACTTTTTTCTCTTGACTTTTTAATACTATGATGTTATAATGAAAAATCATTATGCCGTACAGCCGAAAGGAACGCAAAAGTGAAGTTTGAAGAACTGTCTTCCAAACCGGATTTTTCCGAGATCCAACCGGAGATCCTGAAATACTGGAAGGACGATCACACCTTTGAAAAATCGGTCGAACAGCCGACCGGGGGCGAGATCGTCTTTTACGACGGGCCCCCGTTCCCGACGGGCAAACCGCATCACGGGACGGTCCTTGTCTCGTTCATCAAAGATATGATCTCCCGCTACTGGACGATGAACAACTACAGCGTTCCGCGCGTCTGGGGGTGGGACTGCCACGGGCTTCCCATCGAGAACCAGGCGGAAGTGCAGATGGGGATCGAGGACAAGAACCAGATCGAAAAGTCGATCGGGATCGACGTCTTCAACGACAAGTGCCGCGAGATCGTCTCGAACAACAACGAGGCGTGGCGCGAGTACGTCGAGCAGATGGCGCGCTGGGTGGACTACGACGGCGCGTACAAGACCATGAACACGCCCTTTATGGAGAGCGTGATGTGGGCGTTCAAGACCTGCTACGACAAGGGGCTGATCTACCGCGACTACCGCGTCACCCCCTATTGCACGCACTGCGAGACCTCGCTCTCGATCTCGGACACCCGCGAATCCGACTCGACGCGTCCGCGTCAGGATCGCTGGGTAGCCGTCAAATTCAAGACTTCGCTCGTCGAAAACGGAAAACCCGTCTGTCTGCTCGCCTGGACGACCACCCCCTGGACGCTGCCGTCCAACCTCTGCCTTGCGGTCGGGCGTGATCTCTGCTACGCTTTCGTCGACGTGGGCGAAGAGGTCTACGTCGCCTGCAAGGACACCATGAAGAACTTCGTCAAGGTCTTCGGCGAGAACCCCGCGATCGTCCGCGAGTGCAAGGGGAGCGACCTGCTCGGCGTCGAGTACGAGCCCATCTTCCCCTATTTTGCCGACCGGAAAAAGGACGGCGCGTTCCGCGTCGTTGCGGCGGACTACGTCGGC
>CAMZBE010000001.1 GCA_947304475.1 uncultured Clostridia bacterium | reverse complement strand
TCGAGCGCGAACCCCGGACCGTCACGGTCTATCGGCTTGAAGCCGAAAAGATCGACGAAAAGAACTACGCCCTCGACGCCGTGGTGTCGAAGGGCACCTATATCCGCACACTCTGCGCCGATATCGGGCGCGTGCTCGGCTGCGGCGGCATGATGTCCGCGCTCACGCGCGTCGAGGCGTGCGGCTTCACGCTTGAAGGCGCCGCTACGCCCGACGAGTTGGCGGAGATGACCGAAGAGGAGCGGCTCGCGCGCCTGATCCCCGCGGAAGAACTCTTCCCGACGGCAAAAAAACTGTCGCCCCCGCCGTTTTTCGTCCGCCTGCTCCGCAACGGATTGCGGATCGAAACAAAAAAACTCGGGATCGCCGACGCCCTGCCCGGAACGCGCTTCCGGCTTTTTGACGGCGAACGGTTCTTTTCGCTTGCCGAAGTGCGCGAACCCGACAGGACGAAAGACGAAACGACGCCGGTGCTGCTGCCGCTCCGGCAGTTCGATATCTGACCGATACAGCGGAAAGGAGACGCGCGATGAACCGAAGCGCCAACGCGAACAAGAGCGGATACGCCCCCACCGCCGCGCAGACCGCCGCGATCGAAACGGACGGCAAGACGCTGCTCCTTTCGGCGGCGGCAGGCTCGGGTAAGACCGCCACGCTGACCGCGCGCGTGGTACGGCTGCTGACCGTCGAGCGGCGCGATATCTCGAAGATGGTGATCGTCACCTTCACCGTCGCGGCGGCGCACGACCTGAAAGCCAAACTGACCGAAAAACTGACCGAGGCGATCTCGGAAACCGACGACGCGGACCTCAGGCGTCACCTTTCCGAACAACTGCTGCTGATCCCCGACGCAGACATCGGCACCATCGACGGTTTCTGCCGCCGGATCGCTCTCGATTATTCCGCCAACGTCGGGCTCTCCCCCTCGTACCGGACCTGCGATTCCAACGAGGAAACGCGCCTGTTCCGCGAGATCGCGGAACCCCTCGTCGCGCGCCTGTTCGCGGGAGAAGAACCGGACGTCGCCACCGCCGACGAGTTTCGGGCGTTCGTGTCGCATCTGGTCGATCCGCGGCGGCTGGACGCTCTGTTCGAGATTGTTTTCAACGCGAAGAAAAAGGTCGACAACCTCGTGCGCGGCGTAAACGCATTTGACGATTACGCCCGATATATCAAGGAAGTTTGCGACCGCCCCCCTGAAGAAACGGTCTTCGGGGCCGCTCTTCTCGGTCGGCTCGCGGATTTCGCGTCCGACGCGAAGCCCGCCCTGGAAGCGGCGCTTGCCGCCCTGAAAGAAGAAACGCTTTCCGTGCAGGGAAAATTCGCCGCTCCGCTCGCGGACGCGCTGAACGCCGCCGATGCTCTGGCGCGCGCCCGATCCCTCTCCTTTGCGGACGCCGCGGAGCAGGTCAGGGCGGCAACCGCGCTTCCGTTCCCTCAAAACAGAGAAACCTCCGCGTATATGACGGAGGCAACCGAAGACTTCCTCGAGACGGCGCGCGGCGCGTTCTTTTCCTTCCGCGACCGTCTGAAAGAGGCGTATCTGCCGCTCTTCAAAGAGGACGAAGGCGTCTGGCGGGACGAAGCGGAGACGCTCTATCCCGTCACCCTGACCTTTGCCCGCCTGATGCACCGCTTCGAGGATCTGGTCGCCGCCGAAAAAAAGCGGCTCCGCATCGCGTCGTTTGCCGACGTGGAGCGCGCGGTCTTCCGCCTGCTCGTATCCCCCGACGGGAACAAGACCTCCGTCGCGCGCGAGATCGCCGGGCGGTACACCGACGTTTTCGTCGACGAGTATCAGGACGTCAACCCGCTTCAGCACGAGATTTTCAAGGCGATCTCGACCGAACGCAACCGGTTTCTCGTCGGCGACGTCAAGCAGAGCGTTTACGGGTTCCGCGGCGCCGCGCCGTCGGTCTTCATCTCTCTGAAGACGTCGTTCCCTTCGCTCGGAGAGTCCGGGAGCGACGATTGCGCCAAGATCTTTCTGTCCGAGAACTTCCGCTGCGACGAGCCCGTCGTCAACTTTACGAACGCCGTTTTCGGCCCCCTGTTCGGGGCGACGCGCGCATCGATCGGGTACGTCGACGCCGACGACCGTCTCGTCTTCGCCAAAGCGAAGGACAAGTGCAGCCCGACGCCGATCCTTCCGGTCGTCAAACTGTTTGAAAAAACGCCGGCAGACGAGGATGCGCCCGCGCACGACGCCGAGTGCGAATGGATCGCGAAGGAGATCAAGCGGCTGATCACGACCTGCACCCGCCCGAACCCGAAGTGGAAAGAGGGAGAACCGGATCAACCGAAATTCATTCCGATCAAACCGGAAGACGTCGCGATCCTTTTGCGATCCGCCGCCGGAAAAACTTCGCCCTTCCGCCTGGCGCTGCTCCGGGAAGGGATCCCCGTGTCGCTTGAAACCAAGGAGAACCTGTTCGGGTTCCCCGAGGTCCGACTCGCGCTCTGCCTGCTCAACGCGGTGGACAACCCGCGCCGCGACGTCCCGTTGGTCGGACTGCTCCGTTCGCCGCTCTACGATTTTTCCCCCGATCTGCTCACGAAGATCCGGCGCGGCGCCTCGCGCCCCGACGTCCCCTTTTACGACGCGCTCGAGGAATACGCAAAAAAGAACGACTGCCCGCAGGCAGACGCTTTCCTTTCGCAGTTGGCGCGCTTCCGGCGGGCGGCGGAAGGAATGGCGATCGACCGTCTGGTCCTCAAACTCTTCACCGAGACGGGACTGCTGCACGTCAGCGGCGGGGCAAACCCCGACAACGGACGCGAAAATCTGCTTCTGTTCTATCAGTACGCCCGCTCGTTTGCGGCGATGCCCTACCGGGGGCTGTACCGCTTCGTCGAATACCTGAACGACCTGGAGCGCGAGGCGCAAAAACTCGATCTTGTTCCGCCGTCGAACGCCAGAGGCGTTCGCGTCATGACGATCCACCACTCCAAGGGATTGGAATTCCCGGTCGTCTTCGTTTCGCGCGCCCTCTCCGGCGACGCCGGGCACGGCGAGGGGAACGTATCGTTCTCCCCCCGCTTCGGCTTGATGCCCGCGGTCCGTGACAAAACCGGGCTCGCCCGCATCGAGACGCCGTTCCGGAAGATCTCGGACGTCGAGAAGAGGGAGTTCGAGCGCGAGGAAAGCCTGCGCGTTCTCTACGTCGCGCTGACGAGGGCGCGCGAACGGCTCTACGTGACCGGCACGCTCGACAAGGGCGCAAACCCGGCGGAGCGATTGGAAAAACTCTACCGCTGCGCCCGCCCGCTCACGCGCCACGACGTGATCCGCAAACGTACCTATTCCGGGGTGGACAAAGACGGGAAGTTCACCGTAAAGTCCGCGACGCTCACCCCGCTTGACCAGATCGTCTCCGCCGTCGGACTCTCGTCCGGGACCGCGCGGCTGTTCCCGACGCCCGAAGAGGACGAACGCGTGTGGGAAACCGAACGGTTGGAAGAGGAACGTCGCAGAGCAACGCCCGGCGCGCTCGCGGAATGCGGCGCGGATACGGCGGAACCCGACGACGCAAACCCGAAAGAACCGCACTTTGACTTTTTCGAGTTGAAGGACTATTCTTCCCGTTGGCTTATCAACGTGCCGGGCAAGATCTCGGTTTCGGTGCTCTCCCCGGCGCCGATCCCGCCCGCGGACGGAGATCCGACCGATCTCTCCGCAGGCAAAAAGGACGACGACGAACCCCTCGTGCCGCGTTTCGTTTCGGGCAAAAGCAAGAACGAGGATCCCGCGCTCCGCGGGACCGCGACGCACGAGTTTTTGCAGTATTGCGACCTGCGCCGGTTCAAGGAAACCGGCGCCGAGGCCGAGTTAAAACGGCTGATCGACCGGGGGTTTTTGACAAAAGAAGCGCTTGATCTCGTCGATCTGCCCGAACTCGAGTTGTTCCGCAAAACCGATCTGTTGGACGATATGCTGGGTTCGACCTTGCTTCGCCGGGAGTTCCGCTTCAGCCGGATCACCCCCGCCGCCGACTTCGTGACCGACGAAGAGAAGAAGAAGCAGGCGGGTGCCGGCACGATCATGGTGCAGGGCGTCGTCGACTGCGTTTTCGTCACCGAACGGGGCGAGTTGGTCCTGCTCGACTACAAAACCGACCGGCTGCGGGGCGGCGTCAACGCGTCAGAGAACACGGTCGACCGCTTCGTCGAGCGCCACCGGACGCAACTCTATTTCTACGCAAAGGCGCTCGCGGATATCTTCGGGCGCACGCCCGATCGGATTCTGCTCTATCCGCTCTGCATCGGCAAACCGGTGCCGGTCAGACTGCGGGGCGACGAAGGGGAGCAGGCGCTCACCGGCTTTTACGTCAAACGCCCGGGAAAAGCGTTCCGGGAACTGCTGGAATAAGAACTATTTGCTTGGAGGTACTCTGTTATGGAATCATTCGGTTATTCGGTATTTGAATTCGGCGCGGTCGGCGACGGCGTGACCGACGATACCGCCGCAATCCAGAAGGGCATCAATTTCCTTGCCGAACGCGGCGGGGGAAAACTGCTCTTCCCCTACACGCGCGGGGGCTACCGCGTCGCGTCCCCGGGGATTGAGGAGATCGACGGGCGCCCGCTGCGCTCGCAACTCTATATCCCGAGGGGGATCCACAACATTCAACTGGAGGGGGAGATGCCCTGCAAACTTCTCTATTCTTACCAGGTGAGACCGAAGGACGACGGTTACAACGATCCGACCAGGTTCGGCGGGCAGCGCCGGATCAACGTCCGGATCTTCTCGGACTGGACGCCGCCCGAGGAGCACGATCCCACGGCGCGCCCCTGGTCGATCCTGTCGGCTCCGCAGGGCGACGGCTACGCAGGACGGTTCAGCGTCGACGCGTTCTCGATCTTCAACCTTGAATTCGCCGTCAAACTCGATAAAGACAAGATGTACCCGACGCAAGGCGCCGTCAACCTCGGCAACGTGTCGCGCGCGAACGTCGAGAACTCGCAGTTCTGCCTGTCCGAGAACGTCGGGGACACCGAACTCGAAAAGGAACTGCTGCACAACCCCTGCCACGTCGCGGGGCTGATCATGTCGAACGACCAGAACGACGACAACGTCCTGCACAACGTCGCCGCGCAGGGCTTCCGCTACGGGTTCGTGCTCGGCGAGCACGTGGTCGCCGACTACCTCTACGTCCACAACTGCGAGGAGGGCATCACCTTTCACGACGCCTCTCACCTGTCGGTCATCAACCATATCGTTGCGCAGCACAACGCCGTCATCCTCTCCACCACCGACGTTGAACTCTACGGGAACAAGAAGGGGCGCTGCAACGTGATCGTCGGCTCGCTGAACTTCGAGTGCGGAACGGGACTGCTCCCGGCGGTCGACCAACTGCAATACGGCGTGCGCGATACCGAGAACCGCCTGCGCGGTTGGCTCTACTGGCACAAGCCGTGGGGCAATGAGGAGTTCCCGGTCCTCGGAGCCGAGAACTTTGTCGTCACGCAGTTCGGATACGGAGCGGAGCCGTCTCCGACGCCTGCGCAGCAGTAAACCACCCGGAATTGCCCGTGAGAAAAGCAAAAAAACAACCCCGCCTGCGCGTGCAGGCGGGGTTCTTCTCTTTTTTCGCGCGCGGTTACAGCGCCGCGATCTTCTCCCCGAAAAAGCAGGTCAGGACGAGATACCCGACGTAAAGGGCGAGCAGCGCAAATCCCTGCCATTTCATAAAGCGTTTTTTGACCAGGGCGGGGACCAGGGCGACCAGGGCGACCAGCAGCGCGGCGGGGAGGTCGATGCGCCCGACCTGCGCCGTGACCGGCAGCGCCTTGCCCGAGATCAGCCCGCAGATGGGCATGATCAAGGTCATATCCATAATGTTCGCGCCGATAATGTTGCCCGCGGAGAGCGACATTTCGTGTTTGACGACCGCCGTAACCGTCGTGACCAGTTCGGGAAGCGACGTCCCGACGGCAAGGACCGTGACGGCGATGACGCGTTCGGGAACGTGCGCGGCTTTCGCGACGTACTCGGCGCTACTTACCAGGACGTTGGCGCCGATCCCGATCGCCGCCGCGCCGATCAGAAACAGCAGGACGTTTTTCGTCCAGAGTTTCCCGGTCGCCCGCGGTCTTACGAGATCGACGGGCTCCGGCGAGCCGGTTTCGGGGGCTCCGTTCGCGCCGGCTTTGGCGGCGCGCACCTGCCGCACCGCGCCGAGGACGTTTTCGGTCATGGCGACGGCGAAGATGACAAGCAGGAGCAGGTTCGGGAAGAGACCGAGCGAGCCGGTCAATCCGAACGCGGCGATCACGCCCGCCGCTCCGATGAACAGGCAGGATTTGAGCAGGTATTCCTTCCGCTCGATCGTGCCCGCCATAAAGATCAGGGCGATCGCGAGGATCAGTCCGGTGTTCGCCGTGACCGAACCGACCGCGTTCCCGATCGACATATCGATATAGGCGGCGTCGCCGGTCGCACGCGCCGAAACGGCGGAGAACGCCGACACCAGCATCTCGGGGAGTGTGGTCGCCAGGCTGACGATGGTCGCCCCGACGATCAGTTTCGGCACCCCCGACACTTCCGCCATCCAGGACGCGGCGGACACGAACCAGTCTCCGCCCTTGACGATGACCGCGATCGAGACGACCAGGCAGATCAGCGCGACGGGCAGGTTTTCAATAGGGATCAAAGACGGTATTTTGATCAGTCCTTTCGCTTCGACAAATTACCTTGTTATTATAGCACGCCAAACGCGCCCTGTCAATCGTTTTCTTCGCGGCGGCGCGGCGGATTGTTTCACGTGAAACAGAGGCGCGGCGATTGACTTTCCCGCCGCTTTGATATATAATAGAAAAGGAGAAGAAGCCGCTCCCGAACAAGAGAGCAACGGAGGATACCATGGCAAAGATTATTGCTTTTTCCAACCAGAAGGGCGGCGTGGGGAAGACCACGTCCTGCGTGAACATCGCCGCCGCCGTCGCCAAGCGCGGCAAAAACGTCCTGCTGATCGACATGGATCCGCAGGGCAACGCCACGACCGGCGTCAACGTCAGCAAGCGCAGCGCGCCGCACAACGTCTACGAGGTGATCGTCGGCGCGTGCACGGCGAACGAGGCGCTGGTGCGCACCAACTACAAGAACCTGTGGATCATTCCGTCGTCGCTCGACCTCGCCGGGGTGGAGTTCGACCTGTTCGAGATGGACGCGCGCGAAAAGAAGTTCCGCGAGGCGATCGCGCCGATCCTCTCGCTCTTCGACTACGTTTTTATCGACTGTCCGCCCTCGCTCGGTATGATCACGGTCTCGGTCCTCACCGCCGCCGACGGCGTGGTGATCCCGATGCAGTGCGAGTTCTACTCGATGGAGGGGCTGTCGCAACTGTTGGTCACGATCCGCCGGGTGCGGCAGCACTCGAACCCGAAACTCGAGATCCTCGGGATCCTGCTGACGATGTATAACGGGCGGCTCACCCAGACCAAGCAGGTCGTGGACGACCTGAAACGCTACTACGCCGACAAACTCTTCGCAACGCCCATCACCCGGAGCGTGAAGGTATCGGAAGCGCCGAGTTACGGCACGCCGCTCTGCTATCACGATCCGTACGGCAAGGCGACGCTCGAATACGCCGACGTGGCGAAGGAATTGACGCTCCGGATCTGATCCGGGAAAGGAAAAAACGATGGCAGCGAAAAAAAGCGGGATCGGACGGGGGCTGGACGCCCTCTTCCTCGAAACCTTTGAAGACGAAAAGAAACCGGGCGGCGCCGAGAAACTGAAAACGTCGCTGATCGATCCCAAAAGCGGGCAGCCGCGCAAGAATTTCGATCCCGACGCCCTCTCCGAACTTGCCGCCTCGATCGCGGCGCACGGCGTTCTGCAGCCCATTCTCGTACGCTCGTCGGGCAACGGACGGTACCAGATCATCGCAGGGGAACGGCGCTGGCGAGCGGCAAAACTCGCGGACCTTTCGGAGGTCCCCGCCGTGATCCTCGACAGCGACGATCTTGCCGCCGCCGAGATCGCGCTGGTGGAGAACCTGCAGCGCGAAGACCTGAACCCGATCGAAGAGGCGGCGGCGTTCCGCGCGCTCGCGGGAGAGTTCGGTATGACGCAGGAAGATCTGTCCCGCCGCGTGGGCAAGAGCCGCAGTTATATCGCGAACGCGACGCGGCTTCTGGAACTGCCCGACGAGGTGAAAACGCTGGTGTCGTCCGGCGCCCTCTCCGCGGGGCACGCCCGGACGCTGCTCGGTCTGCGCGACCGCACCGAGATCGCCCCGCTCGCCAAGCGGTGCATCGACGACGGGCTTTCGGTGCGCGAGTTGGAACTGCTGGTCAAGCGCGCGAACAAGCCCGCCCGCGAAACGCCCGAAGAAGAGCCGCCGGTCGTGGATTACGTCGCGGAACTGGAGCGGCGTATGATCTCGGACCTCGGGCGGCGCGTGAAGATCTCCGCAAAAGGGAAACAGAAATCCCTGACGCTCTATTTTGAAGACAACGAGGACCTCGACGCACTGCTCCGCAGGATTATGGGAGACGATTTCGTGGGAGGTTTGTGATGGGACTGCTTTCAATCGGCTCGTTTTTCGTTTCCGAGTTCTTTGACCGGGAACTGCCCGCCTTTACGACGCTTCCGAACTCGCTCCGGGCGTGGGAGGTGAATCTTGCCGTCGGGGCGTTTCTGCTGGTCGTTCTTCTCGCGTCCGCATTCCTCATCTACCGCCGGAGCGTGCCCGACCGGCTCGCCCGCGAACTGTTCGCGCGCAAGATCATGTCGCAGGACGACGCGCGCGCTCTCTCCGACCTGTCCATAAAGCATTCGCTCGCGCTCCGCTTTTCGCTGCACGACCGGACCTCGGGACTCCGTCGCTGCGTACGAATCGCCGGCGAACCGGCGCCCGAATACCGAAAGAAAACGCGCGCCGAACGCAAGGAAGAAAAGGACGCCGCCCGAAAGAACCGCGAGAAGAACCCCTTCGTCGCTCTGCGGAAGTATTTCTTCCCGGATCTGTCCGAGGCGCGCTTCTATCTCGACGCGGACCATACCGACGAGGCGGAGCGCCGCTACGCGCAAGCCGCCCGCGTCACGCCGAGGGCGCTCGCCTGGACCGCCGCCGTCTGCGTCGTTCTCTTCTTGGTCCTCTGCCGCCTGATGCCCTCGATTCTGCAACTGATCGACAATCTGATCTCCTGAACGTTTCACGTGAAACAAATGGGGAAGGACGAGAGGCCGAAGCGCCCGTGCGGTTTCAAAAACGCGGGCGCCGCGGTTCTCTTTGCCCGCGGTATAACAAAAAAAACGAATGCCGCCCGAAAACGGGCGGCATTCTCATCGTTCTGGACGTTGCGCCTCGGCGCAACTCATAACGGTTACTTTGTAATCGTAATCTCCACGTAAATCGGTCGGTGGTCGGTCGGGAGCGCGTCGGTGATCACTTCGTACTTGTTCGCCGTCGCCTTATAAAAGATCCCTCCCTTATACCACACAAAGTCGATGATACTGTTCTTGCCGGGGAAGGTCGCCGCGCCGCCGTTGACCTTCTCGGTCGCGGTCGAACCGGCGTTCAGGTATCCTTCGCTCACAAGCGACGTCTTGGAGATCGTGTTTAATTCAAGATTGAAGTCGCCGCCGAGGATGAACGGGATCTTCGGGAAGTTGTTCTTCAGATAATTGACGATCGTGTTGATCTGCGCTTTGCACGCCTGCGTCGCGTAGTCGACGTGGATCGGAACGACCACCATCTGTGCGCCGCTCGCTTTGTGGCGGAGTTTCGCCCAGACCATATAGCGGTCGTATTTCGAGCCGTTTTCGTCGTCCTTGGCTCCGATCTGCTGGCAGCCCTGGCTGAGCAGGGTAAAGACCTCTTTGTTGTAGAGCATCATGACGTTTGCGCCCGCGCCCGCGACGACCTCGTAGTCCGACGCGTTTGCCATCCGACTGCAAATCCCCTCTGCGGCGAGCGTCGAGCCGCTCTCAGGCAGGAAAACCAAGTCGGGCGACTTGGTGCTGAACGCGTCGGCAAGTTTTTGGTACTTGTCGGCGAGCGTCGCCTCTCCGCTCCTGTCATAGTCGGCGTTCTGCACGTTTGCCGCAAGGATCTTCAGAACGATCGGTTCGGATTCCGGCGCCGCAGTGGTCGCCGCCGTGGTGATCGCCGCCGTCGTTTCCGACGGCGCGTCGGTCGTGGTCGGCGCGTCGGTTTCCTCTTCCGGTTCTATCGCGCACGCCGCGAGCCCGAAGACCATCAGCCCCGCAAGCAGAACCAGCGCAATCGTTTTCACGTTTTTCATTTTTCCCGTCCCCCTTCGCGTTCTGCATCCATTATATCACGCCGATCCTCTTTTTGCAACTTCTGTTTGTTGCATAATAAACGAAGAAAACCGACCGCGGATGCGGTCGGTTTTCCTCCTTGCTTGCGTTTTGCTGTGTGAGGGGGTTGCACAAAGAGAAAAGCGTTAAGGCGTTATGAGATGCTCTTTTTGTTTTCCGGTCTGTGCCGCCCGTGGGTGTCAAAGCGAGAGTATCACCGGTAAAATGACAGGGCTTCGTCCCGTTGCTTCGTACAGAAACTTCGCCAACTTCTCCTTCACCGCCGTCTTCATCGCCGCCCAATCGCACCCGAACTCGTCGAGCGCGCGGTTGATCGCGTCGTAGGCGATCTTCCGTGCCCGATCCATCAACTCCTCGTTGTCGCGGACGTAGACGAAGCCGCGCGAGACCACCTCGGGCCCCGAAACGATCTCTTTTTCGGCGGGATCGACGGTCGCGACCACGGCGATCAGACCGCTCTGTGCCAGGGTTTTACGGTCGCGAAGCACCACGGAACCGACGTCCCCGACGCCCGAACCGTCGACCAGCACCTTTCCGGCGGGGACCGACGAAGCGAAGCGGGCGCCCTTGCGGTCGATCTCAAGCACCTGCCCGAGTTCGGTCGACACGAAAATATGATCCGCGGGAATGCCCATGAACTCGGCGAGCGCCTTGTTGGCGTAGAGGTGGCGTTCCTCGCCGTGAACCGGCATAAAGTACTCGGGCTTGACCAGACCGATCATCAGTTTCAGTTCCTCGCGGCAGGCGTGCCCCGACACGTGGACGTCTGCGACCGCGTCGTTGACGACGTGGATGCCCGCGCGCACCAGGGCGTTGATGATCTTGCCGACCAGTTTCTCGTTGCCGGGGATCGCCGACGCCGACAGGATCACCAGATCCGAGGGCGTCAGTTTGATCTGGTTGTGCTCCGAGAACGCCATCCGGTAGAGCGCGGACATCGGTTCGCCCTGCGATCCGGTCGTGATGATGGTCAACTGCTCGGGCTTATACCGTTTCGCGTCCGCGGCGTCAATCAGAACGCCCTCGGGAACGTTCATATACCCGAGTTCGACGGCGGCGCCGATGACGTTCACCATGCTCCGCCCCACGACCGCGACGCGCCGACCGTATTTGGCGGCGGCGTTGATGATCTGCTGAACGCGATGGACGTTGGACGAGAAGGTCGCGATGATCAGCCGCTTGTCGCGGTTCTCCATAAAGATCCGGTCGAGCGACAGCCCCACCGTCCGCTCGGACGGCGTAAAGCCGGGGCGCTCGGCGTTGGTCGACTCGCAGAGCAGGAGTTTCACGCCCTCGTCCCCGAGTTGCCCGATCCGGACGAGGTCGATCATCTTCCCGTCAATCGGGGAGACGTCGAGTTTGAAGTCGCCGGTGTGGAAAACGATCCCCGCCGGGGTGTGCAGCGCGATGCAGCAGGCGTCGGCAATCGAGTGATTGACGTGAATGAACTCCGCCCGCATCACGCCGAGGTCGACGGTGTCGCCCGCCTCAACCGTGCGAAGATCGGGCGGGAAGGGCAGGGAAGTCTCTTCCAGTTTGTTTTTGACGATCCCGAGCGTCAGGCGCGTGCCGTAGATCGGGAGATTGATCTGCTGCAATACGTAGGGGATCGCGCCGATATGATCCTCGTGCCCGTGAGTGAGCAGGATCCCGCGCACGCGCTCCCGGTTCTTGACGAGGTAGGAGACGTCCGGGATCACCAGATCCACGCCCGGCATATCCTCGTCGGGGAAGGCGAGCCCGCAGTCGATCACGACGATATCGTCGCCGTACTCGATCGCGGTCATATTCTTCCCGATCTCGCCGAGCCCGCCGAGCGGGATGATCCGGAGCGTGCCGTCAAAGTTGCCCCTGTTCTGCCGACCGTTGTTCTTGCGCGCGGACCGCGGCGCTCTTTCGGCGTTTCTTTCGCGTCTTGCGCCGGCGTTCTTCATCCCGCGAAGTTCGGCGGCGCGGGGATTGTCACGAACGTCTCCCCTGTTCTTTCTGCCGGCTTTCGCTGCGGGCGACGATGGCGCCTGCCGCTTGTTCTTCTCCGCGTCGCGCCGGTTTTCGGTCCCGGCGTGGGGACGCGCGTCCGCCCGGCGTTTGCCGGGACGGTTCTGTCTTTTGGCGGGGACGTTTTTCTCCCCGCGGTTCTGTTCCTGTTTCTGTTTTGCCATAGTGTCCTTTCCTTCAAACGATCAGCCAAAGCAGAGCGAGCGCAGACGCGGACAAAAGCATCCCCGCAAGCGTCCCCAGAAGAAACGCGCCGAAGGGGAAGCGCCGCCTGTCATCCGTGCGGCAACCGGTCAGGATCCGGTTCGCCTCCGCGACCATCTCCTTCGCGCCGTCTCCCTTCGGCGGTTCCGGCGCCTTCAGAAAGAAGAACGCCTCCTCAAACAGCCCGCCCTCGGGATTTTTCAGATGAAGTACCCGTCTCTGACACCCTTTTACCATACGCACCCCCGAAAGAATATGTAAGGGAAGCGCCGAAAAGACCTTGCCGATCCAGTTTTTCCCGCCCCGCCCGGTTCTATTCGCCGGACGGAGCGGAACGCTTTATTTTCTCTTTTTCAAAAATGCCCCGAACAAATCGAGGATGTTTCCGCTCTTGGTTCGGGCGGGCTCGATCTTCGCCTTGAGCGGCGCGCTCTTGGCGTCGGTCGCCGGCTTACCCGCGGGGGCTGCTTCCACGGCGGTTTTTGCCGGGGGTGCCGTTTTTTCGTCGCCGTCCGCAGGGGTTTTTGCCAATTCCGGCTCCGGATGTTCTTCCGGTGTCGGCTCTTCCTGCTTCCTCGGGACGGGCTTGTATGCCGGCGCTGCCGCTTTCGAGGGGGCGACGGGAACCGCGTATTCCCCTTCGGGGAGCGGGAGCGCGTCGTCGAGCAGGGCGTCGATCGACACCCCGAACAGACGACGGAGCGAGAGCAGCGCCGAAGCGTCGGGGTACGACAACCCCTTTTCCCACAGATACACCGCCTGCCGGGTGACGCCGACGGCGTTCGCCAGAGCGGTCTGCGTCAGTTTGTCGCGCCGACGCAGCGCGAGCAGTTTCTCACGGAAGGTCATCGCGCACTCCTTTCCCTGTCTCGCCGATCATTTCTTCCCGTCAGGGAAGACAACGTTCGGGTAGTTGTCCAGATACCACGCGCCATCGATCAGACGCAGGTTGAGGATCTTCGTTACCGTTTTCCCCTCGTTTTTCCCTGTCCCGTACACGGGCACCGAGATCTTGACGAAGTCGCCGCGGTTGTCGGTCACACTTGCCTTGGAAAAATCGTAGGTTCCGCCCTTTCCCGGGAGCATCGGCAACTCGTCGGGATCGGCGAGCAGGCAGAGAAAGACGGTTCCGGCGTCGCCGTCCGCGAACTCGAGCGTCGTGTACTCGATCAGCGCGGCTTTCCAGTTTCCGCCGCCCGAAAACAGAGCCGCGTCCATCACGTCGCAGGTCGAAGGACTGAAAACGCGGCGCTCAAACGCCTTGAGATCCGAAAGACGGGAAAAGCCGAGTTTCGCCATCTCTTCGCCGTCCACCTCACGGTAGACGCCGATCTGACGCCCGCCGTCGAGCAGCGGCATACCGCCCTCGGTAAAGAACAGGCGGATCCAGGGTTCTGCCTCGTCGATCAATCGCTCTGCCGCCGCAATCACCTCGCCTTCGTCGGCGGGTTCGGTTTTCTCCGCTTCTCCGCAGGAAGAAAGCGTCGCGACCGGCATGGAAAGCAGGAGTAAAACGAGGAAGATCGTGCGGACCGTTTTCCCGAACTGCCCGCGCGAAACGGAATCAGATCTCTTCATTTTCTTCGGCTTCGCCGTCGGTTTCGTCCCCTTCGTCGGCATCGGACGCAGGTTTTTCCTCCTCTGCCGCTTCGTCCGGCTCGCCGTCCTCAGAGAGTTCGGGGTGCTCCGCCGTTTCGTCGGCGGTGATCTCCTGATCAAGTTCTTCCTGCGGCTCGATACGCGACAGGTTGACGATCGCC
The DNA here is from genome assembly GCA_947304475.1 of uncultured Clostridia bacterium. Classification (GTDB taxonomy): domain Bacteria; phylum Bacillota; class Clostridia; order Oscillospirales; family CAG-272; genus UBA1740. The sequence goes on along the minus strand of CAMZBE010000001.1, from coordinate 16,157 downwards.
GCTCCTTCGGAGAGCCGCATCACGATCACGCCGCCCGCCGAACGCGAGTAGACGGGGATGCCCGCGACCGGGATCCGGATGATGGTCCCGTCGTTGGTAATCATCATGATATCGTCGGTTTCCGACACCGCAGCGATCGCGGCGAGGTTGCCGGTCTTGTCGTTCAGGTTGTGCGCCGTGACGCCCTGTCCGCCGCGGTTCTTCAGCACGCGGAAGTCGTCGAATTCGGTGCGTTTCCCAAATCCGCGGTCGGTAATGGTAAGCAGTTGCTTGCCTTCCTCGACCAGCGCCACACCGATCACGTAGTCGTCGCCGGTCAGCCGGATGCCGCGCACGCCGCGCGCCCCGCGTCCCATCGGACGGACGGTGGTTTCGCTGAACCTGGTCGCGCTGCCTCCGCGCGTCGCGAGGATCAGGTCGTCGTTGCCCTTGGTCTTGCGGACGAAGAGCAGGTCGTCGCCCTCGTCGAGGGTGATCGCGATCTTGCCCGAGCGTCTCTGGTACTCGAAGTCCTTGGTCGGCGTCTTCTTGATGACGCCCTTCTTGGTCACCATCGTCAGGTACTCGCCCTCAGTGAAGGCGTCGATCGAGATGATGGCGGTAACGCTCTCGCCTTCGGTCAGGTCGAGGATGTTGACCATGTTCGTCCCCTTCGCGGTACGTCCCGCCTCGGGGATCCGGTAGGTCTTCTTGGTATAAACGCGTCCCTTGTTGGTGAAGAACATCAGGAGCGCATGGCTGTTCGCGACGATCACGTCGACCACGTCGTCCTCTTCCTTGTGTCCCATTCCGATAATGCCCTTGCCGCCGCGATGCTGCGAAGAGTAGGTATCGGCGGGCTGCCGCTTGATGTAGCCGCCGGTCGTGACGGTGAGAACGCAGGTGTGACGCGGAATCAGGTCTTCGATGTCGATATCGTCGGTCGCCTCGACCAGTTCGGTGCGTCTGTCGTCGCCGAACTTCTCTTTCATCGAGATCAACTCGCCCTTGACGATCTCGCGCACTCTGCCGTCGTCGGCGAGGATCGCCTGCAGATCGGCGACCGTCTCTTCGAGTTTGAGAAGCCGGTCTTCCACCTTCTGGCGTTCCAGTCCGGACAGTTTGCCGAGCGTCATTTCGACGATCGCCTGCGCCTGCGGATCGGAGAGACCATAGCGTTCCATCAGGTTGGTCTTCGCGTCGGGGATCGAGGAACTCGCCTTGATGATCTTGATGATCTCGTCGATGTGGTCGATCGCGATCTTATATCCCTCGTAAATGTGCATCTCCTTCAGCGCGCGGTCGAGGTCGAACTGCGTCCGGCGGACGATGATGCCTTCCTGGAACAGGATATACTGGTCGAGGATCTCGGGAAGCGACAGGATCTTCGGTTCGCCGTTGACCAGCATCAGCATATTGACGGCGAAGGTGTCCTGCAACTGACTGTACTTATAGAGTTGGTTCAGAATGACCTCGCCGTTCGCGTCGCGGCGATACTCGATGACGATGCGCATACCGTCTCTGCCCGACTCGTCGCGCAGATCGGTGATCCCCTCGATCTTCTTGTCCTTGACGAGGTTGGCGATCGCCTCGACGAGTTGGCTCTTGTTGACGGCGTAGGGGATCTCGGTCACGATGATCCGGTGCTGCTCGTCCTCGATGCGCGCGCGCGCCCGGACGATGACCTTTCCGCGCCCGGTCGAATACGCGTCGAGCATCCCGCGCGAGCCGTACACGATCCCGGCGGTCGGGAAGTCCGGCCCCTTGATATACTCCATCAGTTCGGGAACGGTGCATTCGGGATTGTCCATACGGAACACGATCCCGTCCACCACCTCGCGCAGGTTGTGCGGGGGGATGTTGGTCGCCATACCGACGGCGATACCGACCGAACCGTTGACCAGCAGGTTGGGGAAGCGCGAGGGAAGCACTTCGGGCTCCTTGCGCGAGTTGTCGAAGTTCGGGAGGAAGTTGACGACGTTCTTCTCGATATCCGACATCATCTGGTCGGCGAGTTTGCTCATTCTCGCCTCGGTATACCGGTAGGCGGCTGCGCCGTCGCCGTCGACGTTGCCGAAGTTGCCGTGCCCCTCGATCAGGGGATAGCGGAGCGAGAAGGACTGCGCCATTCTGACCATGGTCTGATAGACCGCGGCGTCCCCGTGGGGATGATAGCGCCCCAGCACGTTACCGACCGTGGTCGCGGATTTCCGGAAGGGTTTGTCGTAGGTCAGGTGATCCTCGTACATCGCGTAAAGGATGCGGCGCTGACCGGGTTTCATTCCGTCGCGGACGTCGGGCAGGGCACGGCTCGTGATGACGCTCATCGAATACTCGATGAACGCCGTCTTGAGTTCCTTCTCCATATTGCGCCCGAGGATCTTCTGCTCCGGGAAGGAAATATCTTCGATATTATTCGGTTTTCTTTCCATGATTTATTCTTCCTTTCCCGTCAGACGTCCAGATTGACGGCGAACTTCGCGTTCTTCTCGATGAAGAGCCGCCGCGGCTCGACCTGATCGCCCATCAAGGTCGAGAACGCTTCGTCGCAGGCGATTGCGTCGTTGATCTCGACTTTTAAGAGCGTCCGGTAGGTCGGATCCATCGTGGTCTCCCAGAGTTGTTCGGGATCCATTTCGCCGAGACCTTTGTAGCGCTCGGCTTCGGACTGCGGTCCGAGTTCGGCGATGATCCGGTCGCGCTCCGCGTCGTTGAAGGCGTATTTGACGATCTTTCCCCTGTGTACCTTATAGAGCGGCGGCTGCGCCAGATAGACGTGCCCGTCCTCGATCAACTGCTTCATATGCCGGAAGAAGAAGGTCAGGAGCAGGATCCGGATGTGCGAACCGTCGACGTCGGCATCCGCCATAATAATAATCTTGCCATAGCGGAGTTTCGTGATGTCGAAATCCTCGCCGATCCCGCAGCCGAGCGCCTGAATGATCGGGATGAGCGACTGGTTGGCGTAAACCTTGTCGAGCCGCGCCTTTTCGACGTTCAGCACCTTGCCGCGGAGCGGCAGGATCGCCTGGAAGCGGCTGTCACGTCCGTCCTTTGCCGAGCCTCCCGCGGAATCCCCCTCGACCAGATACAGTTCGGTGACTTCGGTGCGTCTCTCCTGGCAGTCGGCGAGTTTGCCGGGCAGGGTGGAACCCTCCAGGACCGATTTACGCCGCGTCATTTCTCGCGCTTTTCGCGCGGCTTCGCGCGCCCGCGACGCCGCCAGCGCCTTCTCGATGATCAGTTTGCCCGACGCCGGGTTCTCTTCGAGATACTCGGCGAGTTTGACGTTCATCATATTCTCGACCAGCGTGCGGATCTCGGAGTTGCCGAGTTTCGACTTGGTCTGCGACTCGAACTGCGCGTCCTCCATCTTGATCGAGATGACGGCGGTGATGCCCTCGCGCACGTCCTCGCCCGACAGGTTCTTGTCGGCGTCTTTGAGCGCCCCGATCCGTCTTGCGTAATCGTTCAGCACCCTCGTCAGAGCCGAGCGAAAGCCGGTTTCGTGGGTACCGCCCTCGATGGTGGTCATACTGTTGGCGAAACTGATGACCGTCTCGTTGTAACTGTCGTTATACTGGATCGCGACCTCGGCGGACGGGAGCGATTTGCCGGTCGTCATATAGATAATGTCGGGGTGGATGCGTTCACAGTGTTTCAAGGTGTTGAGGTAATCGACGTAACTGGCGATACCGCCCTCGTAGTGCAGGTCGTCGCTCCGCTCCATGTCGGGGCGGGTGTCTTCCAGAATGATCCGCACCCCGGCGTTCAGAAACGCCTGTTCCCGCATCCGGTTCAGCAGCGTGTCGTAGTCGAACTCGAGCACCTCGAAGATCTCGCCGTCGGGTTTGAAAGTGACGCTGACGCCGTGGTCCTCGGTCTCGCCCTCACAGGCAAACGGCCGGGCTACCTCGCCGCGCGCGAACCGCTCGGAATATTTCTGTCCGTTGTGGCAGGAGACGACCTCCATCCATTCGGAAAGGGCGTTCGCCACCGACGCGCCGACGCCGTGAAGGCCGCCGGCGACCTTGTAGCCGCCGTCGCCGAATTTTCCGCCCGCGTGCAGTTTGGTATAGACGACCTCGAGCGTGGGCAGCCCGGTCTGGGGGTTGACGCCCCCGGGGATCCCGCGTCCGTTGTCCTTCACCGTAACCGATCCGTCGGGGTTCAGGGTGACGCGAACCGTGTCGCAAACGCCCGACTGCACCTCGTCGATCGCGTTGTCCACGATCTCGTACACAAGATGGTGAAGTCCGCCCGCCGAAGTCGTCCCGATATACATACCGGGGCGCTTGCGGACCGCCTCCAACCCTTCCAGCACGCGGATATTACTGTCCTCGTATTGTTTGGGTTCGAGATCCGCCTCTTCGGTTTCGGTCACGATGTCTTTCATTTCTTCGGTCATGGTCGTCTCTTCCTTTCGATTATATAACCGTATCGTTCAATCGTTTGATCCGCTCTCGAGCCGCGCACGGAGCGCCGCGGTCGACAGCAGGGAAAACAGGATCCGGCAGCCTTCTTTTTTCTCGTCGGAGACCAGCAGGACGCTGCGCGGAAGTTCGCCCCCGGCGCAGTCGGAGATAATTTTCTTCTTTTCGGCGTCGGATAAAAACCGTCGCGAGATCGACGCGACCGTCATAGCGTCGAAGTCGAAGAATGCGACGAGATCGCGGACGCGAACCGTTTCTCCGTTGCCGATATGCAGGTACATCACGCGTTTTTTCCCCCGTTCGGCGTTTGTCCGGTGAAGACGCCGTCCTCTACGCCGATCATATTGACCGCCCGGGGATCAAATCCCCCGGATTCGCAAGCCGTCAGGATTACCTGTCGGTCTCCCGTCTCGCGCAGGACGTATCCCCGCCGGTTCTCGTCAAGTTCGCTCATCACGTCATCGAAGAGAAAAACGGGATATTCGCCGGTTTCGTCGCGGCAGACTTCACCTTCCGCCAGTTTTAAGGAAAGCACCACCGATCGCTGCTGCCCCTGCGACGCGTAGGAGCGGGCGGATATTCCGTTGACCGTGATCCCGGCGTCGTCCCGATGCGCCCCGAAAAGAGAACAGCCCGCCGCAATCTCGCGGTTCCGGTTTTCCGAAAACAGTTTGCGGTAGGACGCGCGGATCTCTTCTTCGGATTCCCCCGCCGCCTCGCTCTCGTAGGAGAGCGTCAGTTTCTCCCGTCCGCCGGACAGATCGGAGAGCAGATCGGCGGCGTGCGGCGAGAGTTTTTTCAGATACTCTATCCTGTACGCGGCGATCTGCGCCGCCACGTCGGAGAGCCGTTCGGTCCAACTCTCAAGTTCCTCTGCGTCGTACCGGAACCCTTTCTGCATCTCTTTCAGAAGGCAGTTGCGGTTCTCGAGGATCTTGTTGTAATCGTCGCAGAGTTTCAGATAGATCGGCCGGCACTGAGCGATCGCGATATTGAGAAACGCGCGTCTCTCCTGCGGCGCACCTTTGACAAGCGACAGATGCTCGGGGCAGAACAAAACCGCCCGGAAATTGCCGATCATTTCGGAAAGTCTGACCGGCGCGCCGTTTTTTAAGCGTTTACGCGATCCGTCGTAGTATCTGTATTCCAGCGTTTTTTCGGTTTTGTCGGAGCAATACGAGATTCCGATGCGGAACCCTTTTTCCCCGAACCGGACAAGGTCTTCGTCACCCGAACCCCTGTAACTCTTGCCGCGGGCGAATAAATAGATACATTCGAGCGCGTTGGTCTTTCCCTGCGCGTTCTCTCCGTAGAGCAGATTGACGCCGGAAACGAACTGCAAGCGGGCGGATCGGATATTCCGGTAGTTCTCCGCCGTCAGCGTCAACAGGTTCATACTGCCGCCCTCACCGGTTGTTGATTATTCTTCTTCCGCCGTCGGCTGCTCGTTCATTCTGACCGGCAGGATCATGTAGAAGTAACGGAAACCGTCCTTCTCGTCCCATTCTTCTTCGACCGGTTCGACCGTGATGGACTGCGTAGGGCTCTTCAAGGTCATATAGATCCGTTTGCCTTCCGCCGCTCTGATGCTGTTGATCAGGAACCGGCAGTTGAAACCGATCGCGATGTCCTCTCCCTCGTGTTCACATTCCATCTCGTCGTAAACGTAGCCGTTGACCGAGTTGGAAGAAAGACTGAACGTGTTGCCTTTGATCTCGATTTTGACGTAGGACTTTCCGTTGCCCTGAATCTTTTCTTCGGCGACCAGATTGGCTCTTTCAAGTCCTTCCATCAGCCGTTCGCGATCAATCTTCACGAAAATATCCTGCGCTTTCGGCAGAATGCGCTGATAGTCCATATACTCGCTGTCGATCATACGGGTAAAGAAAACCATGTCTTTGAGTTCCATGATCGCGTGTTTTCTCGACAGATAGATCTTCGCCTCTTCGTCCTTGTCGGGCAGAATCCTGATCATTTCGTTCAGAGCGTGTCCCGGAATGATGAACGAGAAATGGGTGGACGAAATACGCCCGATATCCTGAATATCGCTTTCTACGTGGCATTTGGAGAGCGTATAGCCGTCGCAGGAGACGATATCCATTCTCTTTCCTTCAACCGTGAAGAACGCGCCGCAGAGCATCTGACGGCTGTCCTGTTCGGCAATCGAGTGCAGCACTTTCCCGATCATGCGTTTCAAAACGCCGGCGGAGACCGCAAATCCGGTGTCGCCCGACAGTTCGGGAAGGTTCGGAAAGTCCGAGCCGGGAAGAGACTGCAGAGAGAAGGACGACGCACCGGCGGAAATAGACGCCTTGTGATCGTCGCCGATCTCCAACGTGATCTCGTCCTCGCCGAGCAGTTTGACGATCTGCAGAAGACGCTGTGCGTTGATGATGCAGGTTCCTTCCTCAATAATAGAGATTGCCTCGACCGTCGTCCGCATACCTTTGTTCATATCGTACGAGGAAAGGCGAACGGAGGTCTCTCCGATGGTTTCAATCAGAATACCTTCGATCGGAGTGATGGTGTTTTTACTGGAGACTGTGCTCATCGTGGGGACAAGTCCTTCAAGCAGCGCGGGTTTTGAAAAAATAACCTTCATGGTCGTTCCTTTCCGCCGGACGGTTCCGGTCTTTGGCATTTATTTATCTGAATGGTTTTGCAAACGCGGGAAAAAGAAAGAAGTAAGGAATTCAGTAGGAGTAGTAGTAGGGAGGGTGGAAACGGTGGAGAAGAGAAAAACGCAAGGTGTGAAAAGAGTTTACCGTCTCTTTTTTCTCCACTTCGTCCCTGTGGATTGCGGTGGATACGGGCGGGAGAAAAGTGGACAAAAAGGGAAGGGAAAAAGCAAAGAGAAAACCGGGAAATATCCACCTTCTTTTCCACAGGAAACCAACGTGGAAAAACCGGGGTTATCCACTGATTGAAGTTGATAAGATCAGTTCCGTATCTCGTCCATCATGCCGTTGACGAGCGCGGCAAATTCGGGATCTGCGGCAATCGCCGCTTCCACCTTCCGGAAAGCCGCCATGATGGTCGCGTGATCTCGCTCGAAAATCTCGCCCAGAGTATTGAACGAGACGTCGGAGAGTTGACGGATCATGTAAATACAGATATGACGGGCGTTGACGACGTTTGCCGTTCTGCGTTTTGCCCGGATGTCCTCGACCGGGATATTCAGCCGCTTGGAAACCAGCGTGATGATCCGGTCGACCGTGACGTCCACCGGCTCGTTGCCCGAAAGAATGTCCGAGATCGCGCGGCGACAAAGATCGGTTGTGATGGGGGATCCGGTCAGAAGACTGATGGCGGCGATCCGCTTGATGGATCCTTCAATTTGGCGGATATTGTTCTGGAGTTTGGTCGCCAGATATTCGACTACCTCGCTCGGGATCGAGATTTTCAGGTTTTCCGCTTTTTTATTGATGATGGCGGTGCGAAGTTCAAAACTCGGCGGCTGAATGTCGGCGAGCAGTCCCCAGATGAACCGGGTGAGCAGACGGTCCTCCAGCGTCTTGATGTCCTTCGGCGGACGGTCGGAGGTCAGAATAATCTGTTTGCCGTTCTCGTAGAGAGCGGAGAAAGTGTGGAAGAACTCTTCTTGCGTCGATTCTTTGCCGGCGATGAACTGCACGTCGTCGATCAGCAGCACGTCGGCGTTGCGGTAATGCTGACGAAACCGGTCCTGCGTACCGTTCTGCAGACTGGCGATCAGTTCGTTTGTAAACTCTTCACTCTTTTTATAGACGATTTTGCACTTCGGGTTCTTACGCTTGATCTCGTTTGTCACCGCGAAAAGCAGGTGCGTTTTGCCGACGCCGCTCGGACCGTAGATGAACAGGGGATTGTAGGTCGAAACGTCCATCTCGTCGTTCTTGTCGGGAGAACTCGAATAGAGCGCGACCGCGCGGCAGGCGGCAAGCGCGAAGCGGTTGGACTCCCCTTCGATAAAGTTCTCGAAGGTGTATTCGTCGACGATCGAACTGCTCTCGATCGCGGACTCGGGATCAATGGTTTTGGGTTCGGGATCGTCGGGCAGAAGCGGCACGGTCTTCTTTTCTTCGGGCTTGTCTTCAATTTCCGGAATGTGGAACCCTTCGCTCCCTTCCCGCGACTCGATGATAACCTTCACGTCGAAGCCGACCACCTCGCGGAGCGCGTCCCGGATCGAGCCGACGTGGCGCTTGCTGATCAGATCCTGCTTAAAGTTGCTGTCGGTCGAAAAGACCGCGACGTCACCGTCAAGCGAGACCAACTGTAAACTCTTAAACCACAGTTCGTAGATGGTGGGCGTGAACTTCTGTTTCAGTTGTTCGAGCACCGCCGAACCAATATCTTTCAACGTATCCATCGGGCGTTCCTTTCCCTTCGGCATCAGCCGTCGTCTTCGCGCGTACTATAATTTATACTTTATTAAAAAATGTTTATATTCTATTGTACCACATATATTAATAATTTTCAACTATGTGGATAAAAAAATTTGAAATAAAAATAACACGCCCCCGCCTGGCTTGCAAAACGGGGGAAAGCGTGCTATAATGGGCGTCGGAGGGAAATAACCATGAAAGTTACGCTCGTTATCCCGCTCTATAACGAAGAGACGATCCTGCGCGAAACGATCGGCGCCGTTTCGTCCTATATGGAAGCCGCGTTTCCCGGTCAGTACGAGGTTATTTTTGTAGACGACGGCTCGACCGACCGTTCCAAAGCAATCCTGGACGAACTCTGTACCGGTCCCGTCCGGTATCTTTCCTACCAACCCAACCGCGGCAAGGGCTGCGCCGTCCGGCAGGGAATGCTTGCGGGAGAGGGCGATTATATCATTTTTACCGACTGCGATCTTGCCTACGGACTGGACGTCGTTGCCGAGATGGTCAACCTCTTCGACGAACACCCCGAGTTCGACGCCGTGGTCGGTTCCCGCGTCAAGCACCCCGAAGGGTACGCCGGCTATTCCTTTGCCCGGAAGATCGTCTCGAAAACCTATCTGTCCCTGCTCCGGTTCTGGGGCGGACTGTCGCTTTCGGACTCGCAGACCGGATTGAAAGGGTTCCGCCGCGCCGCGGCGAAAAAGATCTTTTCGCTCTGTGAGGTCGACCGTTTCGCCTTCGATTACGAAGCGATCAAGATCGGGCAGAAGTGCGGTTTCGTCTTCGGAGAACTCCCCGTGAAGATCGTCAATCACCGCCCGTCCACCATTCGTTTCTTCCGCGATACCCGCCGGATGCTCCGCGACGTCGGCAGGGCAAAGAGAAGAATAAAAAAACTCAAAATCGACTGAAAACAAAGAATTTTTCAACACCGCCCCCCGGGGGGGAGAGAAACGAGAGGTACGTCCACTTTCTTGTAAGAAAGTGGAGCAAAGAACTTCATTAGGGAATGAAGTTAGCGCGCACTCATTCTTCGTGTGCGCGGTTTCAAAAACACAACCGTCACGGTTCTCTTTGCTTTCGGTAGAACAAAACGCAGACCGCGCCCAACGGCGCGGTTTGCTCATAACGAATGCCGCCCACGTCGGGCGGTATTCTCATAACTCTGAACGTTGCGCCGCAGCGCAACTCATAACTTTCTTCCGGCGCCCTGCGGGCGGCGAGAAGGAAACAAAGGGAAGCCGTTGCGACGGATCGCAACGGCATGAATTGCGATCTCCGATCGCGTGAATTGACGGCGACGCCGTCATGAATTGCAAACTGCGTTTGCATGAATTGTCGCGCAAGCGCGACGTGAAAGATTGCCAAAGGCAAAGCCGATCTTCGTGGGGGGCGGCGTCTTCGACGCCCCGCGCGTTGGAAAGATAATAACCGAGGTATAGGCTATAGAACCGCAAAACGGCGTCGCAACGCCGTTTTGCTTTATCATATTCCCATAATGAAGTTCTTTGGGCGCTTTCTTACAAGAAAGCGCAGAGAAAATCTCCTCCTGCGTCCGTTGCAGCCGGACCTTACCCTTCCTCTTCGGTCAGGATCGGTTTGGTTAGTATTCCTTCTCTTGTCAAGCGGTACGAATCGGTCCACTTATCGTCGCCCGAACGCCAGGCTGCGGGGGTGACGCGGTGGAACTCGTCGGCGTTATGCAGGGGGCCGAAGCCGTTCTGGCGCGAGACGAAGAGCGAGAGCGTCAGGGTATGCGTTCCCGCAGCGGGCGCACCGAGCGAAAGCCGGTAGGGGGGATAGATCACCCGCCCGATCGGTTTCCCGTCGAGTTCCGCCGTGACGAGCGCCCCGCGATAATGCGGAACGGTGAGCGTGACCTCTTCGCCGTTTGACGCAAACGGGATCTCATACCGGAACGCGCCCGAAAAGAACGGGAACCCGAGCCGGGTAATATCGTCGAACCCGACCTTTTCCCGTTTCCCGACCAACCTGATCTCCTGCCCGTTCACGTCCACGCCGAACTCCCCGAGCAGATACATCCGCTCGAGCGACACGCGTTTCGCGTAGGGCAGCGTTACGACCAGCGAATTGACGCCGCGTTTCACGGCGGGCAAAGAGACGCATTGAATGCACCGATCCACGTAAAACCCCTCCGGTTTCCGGTCGACCGGGGCACCGTTCCACTCGATGGTCGCCACGTCGGCGTCCTCGAGCGCAAGGGTAACGGCGGAAAGATCCACGTCGGACAAAACCGTATAGCGGAGCGTAACGATATGCGTCGGGATCTCGGGCGGCAGCACCCACGGCTGCGCGGTCGAACCCAGGGCGTCCCACCGATCGCCCTTCAGCCAGCCGAGTTCGCGGCGGAGCAGGGTGTCGATGCGCAGGATCTCGGTCTTCGGACGGAATTCGCCCCGGTCAAGGGCGTACTCGGCATAGTCGAGCACCAGCGCGTTGGGTTCCGAGAGCGAATACGGGACCGTGTCGGGGAAGTTGACGTCGGCGCGCTTCGTCGGCGAGGGCGCCGCGTTCTGCCCGGCGGCAGCACCGTCTTCGGGCGTCAGTTTTACGAGCAGACTGTCGCAATCGTAGAAGCGGCGGACGAAAACCGTTTTGTTTCCGTCGAGCGTATAGGGGAGCGGGGAGATCTCTCCGGTTTCGGTGTCGTAGAGGACGGGGCGGAAGCGCCCGTTGACCGTCACCGTCACGTCGGAGTGCGTCGAAACGTCTTTGTTGTAGGGATCTCTGCCCTGAGAGAGGAACAGCCAGCGGCAGTCCCTGTCGATACGAAGTTGGGAGAGCAGGCGGTCGGAGAGCGAACCCGACGCGTCGCGCACCTCGATCTCGCGCACGGGCTCCAGGGCGGCGAGCAGATCGCATTTTTCAAACGAAACGACCTCCGAAGACGCCCACAGTTCCCGCCCGCGCGAGGACGGCAGAGCGTTCTCATAGAGCGGCGCCTCGCCGAGAAAGAGCAGGCGCCCGCCCTTCTTGCGGAAGGTTTCGAGCCGGTCGAGCGTGGTCGAACGCAGGGTTTCACAGCCCGGAACGATCACGACGTCGTAGCGCATCTCTCCGACCGGGAGCGGCGCGTCCGCGTCCGGGCAGAGCGATGGGAAGAGCGATTCGGAGATAAAGTCGAAATCCACCGTTCCGAAGAGCAGCCAGTCGACAAGAGACGAGAAGCGTTTCTCGAGTTTTTCGCGGATCGCGGCGGTCTGCTCGGCGGGGCCCCAGTGGAGCCAGTAACTTTCGACCGGGTGGATCACGCCCACGCGCACCAGCGGTTTACCGCGCGTCAACGCCGTGGCGACGCGCGCGAAGTGGTCTTCCACGGCGCGGTATTCCTTATACCACGGGGACTGATAGTTGATCGAGGCGGGGTAATCGCGTTTTGCCTCGCCCTTCATCGACACCCACGCCAGATGCGGGACGCGGACGGTCACGCCCAGCGCGGCTTGCCAGTCGCCGTGCAGTTTGTGCCCGCGGAAATCGTAATCCCAACCGGTCACGCCGTACAGTTCGCTGATCATGCCTTCGCGTCCGTATTGGTGCACGGCGGACTGCGCCTGCTTCGCCGTCGTAAATTCGTGGCGGGCGAGCAGCATATCGATCCCGGGCAACTGGAAGGAGCGGTAGGAGCGCATCGCCTCGCCGAGCGCGGCGGTCTGACTTCGCAAGGTCGGTTCTTCCATCATGTGCCCGGTCAGCATCAAGCCGTTTTTCTCGCACCACGCGCCGATTTGGTCGGCAAACGCGGAAGAGAAGCGTTCGGCGACGTGGTCGTGATAGAGATAGCGGATCCTCGACACCCCCTCGGGGAGTTCCCAGATCAATTCAGGCAGGTGGTCGAGAAGAGACGCGCCGTAGGCGGCGGCAAAGGTCTCTTCCAGATCGTCCGAGAAGGGAAGCGTCACGTCGCGGTCGCTCTTGGCGTAGGGCAGCACGGTCTTGCGCGTGAACTGCGGCTCGTCGGTGAAGATCGCGGGAACGACGTTCCCGAAGGACTTCGCGAAGCGACGGCGGTAACTCTCGTGCGTCACCTCGATAAAACGGGCGACCGCCTTCGGATCGAGGGTGTTCAGGTAGGTCTCGTTATTGAACCAGGGATTTTCGCGCGGCGTTTCAAGGTAGGCATAGCGGATCTCTTCGCCCGCCTGCGCCTCGTCTGGCTCGCCGTGCCGCAGCCTCCGGTAGGACGCCAACTCGCCCCGCCCGTTCAGCCGGACGGCGTAGCGGGCAAGCAGTTTTCCGTTCCCGGTTCGCGTCGCCACGGCACTCGAAGAGGTCAGCCCCCCGCCGTCTTCCCCCTCTTGATAGGGGGTTTTTGTAAACAAAAGGGTGCGTTGGCGGAAGCGTTCGTCCTTGGTCACGATTCCGCCCGCGGCACCCGACGGCCAGCGATCCTCGTCGTAGAGCCAGGCGAGCATCCCTTCTTTTTCGGATTTGTCGATGCACGCCCCGATCATATCGAAGAACTCGTCGGAGAGGTAGGGGGTGTCCAGCCCGGTGCGGACGTGCATATGCGCACCGCCGAAGCCCATCTCTTTCATGACGTCGAGTTGCCGGAGCAGTTCCTCTTTTTCCAGACGGCAGTTCCACGCCCAAAAGGGCGTGCCGCGGTACTCGCTGGTCGGCGCGCGGAACAGTTCGGGCGAGAGCGTCTTTTCCCGGTTCTTTTTGTAAAGCATCCCGTTACCTCGCAGGTCTATTGTCATTCACCGAATTCGACGCGGCGCACCGCAAGGGTTTTCCCGGTCGCCTCATCCAGATCAAAGAGCGCGCCCTGGGCGCGGAACGAACCTTCCGCCTCGGCGTAGGAATAGCGGAGCCGCGTCTTCTGTCGGGCGGTCATCACCTCGGTTTTTACGCCGAGGACGCCGCCGGTACGGCCGCAGAAGCCGACGTCGGAGATATAGCCGGTGCCCATCGGCAGAACGGTCTCGTCGGCGGTCGGTACGTGCGTATGCGTCCCGAAGATCGCCGAGATCTTTCCGTCCAGGCGGAACGCGGCGGCGATCTTTTCGCCGGTCGCCTCGGCGTGCAGGTCGAGGACCGAGAGGTCGTAGCGCCCCTTTTCACGGGCGAGCACCCGTTCGATATAGGGCACCGGATCGGGCGTCCCCGCCTCCATGAACAGGCAGCCGAGCGCCGAAAAGACCAGGATCCGGCGATCGCGCGCCGGCAGGATCGTGTAGCCCGCGCCCGGTACGCCGTCGGCGAGGTTGATCGGGCGCAGCACCCGGTCGGACGACTCGAGCGTCTGGTAAATCGACTTTGCCGCCATGGTGTGGTTCCCGCCGGTGATGCAGTCGGCGCCGCCCTCAAGCAACAGCGCGGCGTCCTTCGATCCGATCCCGGACAAGAACCCGGCGTTCTCGCCGTTCACGACTGCAAAATCCACCCTGTTTTCACGCCGGAAACTCCAAAGCCGACGGCAGAGAAAGCCGACCGTTGCCGGCGACAGCACGTCGCCGAGCACCAAAACACGAAGCATAGATACCTCCAAAACTCAAAGAACCGACCGGGAGGGATCTCCCCCCCGGTCGACCGGGATCCGGGAAGAAGCCCGGAGCAAATTATTTCGCGTAGTCGGTGTAGCGGCTCTCCCGGATCACGTTCACCTTGATCTGACCGGGGTATTCGAGTTCGCCCTCGATCTTTTTGGCGATGTCGTGGGCGAGCAGTTTCATCTCGTCGTCGCCGATCATTTCGGGTTTGACGATCACGCGGACTTCGCGGCCCGCCTGAATGGCGAAGGACTTCTCGACGCCGTTGAACTCGGAACTGATCTCCTCGAGTTTCTGCAGACGCTTGATATAGTTCTCGACGTTCTCGCGCCGTGCGCCCGGCCGAGCCGCCGAGATGGCGTCCGCCGCCTGCACCAGCAGGGCGACGATGGACTTCGCCTCGACGTCGCCGTGGTGCGCCTCGATCGCGTGGATCACGTCCTTGCTCTCGTGGTACTTCTTCGCGACGTCCACGCCCAGCCCGACGTGCGAGCCCTCGATCTCGGCGGTCAGCGCCTTACCGATATCGTGGAGCAGACCGGCGCGTTTCGCGAGCGTGGAGTCCACGCCGAGTTCGTCCGCCATGATGCCGGAGAGCAGCGAGACCTCGATCGAGTGACGCAGGACGTTCTGTCCGTAACTCGTCCGGTATTTCAGGCGGCCGAGCAGTTTGACCAGTTCGGGGTTCAGCCCGTGAACGCCGGTCTCGAAGACGGCTTTTTCGCCCGCCTGCTTGATCGACTGTTCGACGTCGCGCTGCGCCTTTTCCACCATTTCTTCAATACGCGCGGGGTGGATCCGCCCGTCTGCGATCAGTTTCTCGAGCGCGAGCCGTGCAATCTCGCGCCGGACGGGATCGAACCCGGAGATCGTGATGACCTCGGGGGTGTCGTCGATGATCAGTTCCACGCCGGTCAGGGTTTCGATGGTGCGGATGTTCCGGCCTTCGCGGCCGATGATCCGCCCCTTCATGTCCTCGTTGGGAAGCGAGACGACCGAGATGGCGACCTCGCTGACGTGATCGGCGGCGCAGCGCTGGATCGCGAGCGAGAGGATATCCTTTGCCTTCGCGTCGGCTTCTTCGCGGAATTGCGCCTCGTACTCGGAGAGTTTCAGGGCGGTTTCGTGCTGCAGTTCTCCCGAGAGTTTGTCAAGCAGTTCGCGCTTGGCTTCGTCGCTCGTCATACCGGAGATCTTCTCCAGTTTGACGGTCTCGGTCTCCTTCAGCGCGGTGATCTCCGCGATCTTATCTTCCGCTTCCTTGTATTTCTGCTGAAGGGCGACCTCCTTTTTCTCCATCCTTTCGAGTTTGCCGTCCAGATTCTCCTCTTTCTGGGCGAGCCGGTGTTCCTGCCGCGAGATCTCGCGTCTGCGGTCCTTGATCTCGGCGTCCGCGTCGTTCTTCAAGCGAAGAACTTCTTCTTTCGCTTCGAGCAGCGACTCTTTCTTCCGCGTTTCGGCGGTGCGGAGCGCCGTTTCCAGGATCTTTTTCGCTTCTGCTTCTGCGGAGGCGAGTTTTGCTTCGCCGCTCTTTTTTAAGAACAGATAGGTGGCAAGTCCGCCGACGGCGAGCGCGGCGACCGCCACGATGATGTACCAGACAAAATCGGGCATTTCTTTTCCTTTCTTATTCGTATTTTGCGTGGGGGTGCGGCAGTACGCCGCCCGTTCGGATATCAACGGGGAGCGCGCCGCTTGGTTCGGCATCCGTCGCGCCGGGAAGCGGGACCTTTGCTCTATGTCCGCGGGCGAGGGTGGACGCCGGATGATTTGTGATGCGCCCGAACGTTCGGGCAGGGAAGTCTCCGCCGCCCGTTACACGTCGGGCGACTGAATTTTCCCAGTAAACATTATACTATATA